>DATJFA010000250.1:0-4600 GCA_035496015.1 Terriglobales bacterium
GCCGCTCTCGCCCTGGCGCTGATTTTCTTTGGCGCCGGCCCCATCGCCCTGGACGCCATTATTGGCCGGGGCCGCGGCGGAAGCCGAAGAGCGGCCTCTGCCTCAAATACCTGAGCATGCTTCATCCCGCCCTGCAACCCATTTTGGCAAGGCGAGGTCACGTTGTCGTAGCTAGCGATTATGAAGGTAAGACTCGAGTGGCGTCATGCTGAGGGCCTTCAGGCCCGAAGCATCTCGCGTGCAGCGCCGACGATGTCCGCCCCCGCATATGGGTAGAGGCGTAACTTGTTACGTCTCCCGCAACCGGACGTTGCCAGCAACGCTCTACGCGAGGCGATCCGAAGCGGAGTTACACAATCAATTGCTTATCTCTGTGCCTCTGTGTCTCTGTGGTGAGATCAGAATTCCGCCAGCTCCAGCATGGCGCGCTCGATGTCCTCGGACTGCGGCAGAATCTCATCTTCCAGGAGCGGCTGATATGCCACAAAAACATCTTTAGCTGCGATGCGCCGCACGGGAGCGTCCAGGTCTTCGAACAATTCGTCGGCAATGCGGGCGGCAATCTCCGCGCCGTAACCCCAGCTCAGCGTGTCTTCATAAGCCACCAGCACCCGGCTGGTTTTGCGCACGGAGGTGGCAATCGCTTCCCAGTCGTAGGGATTGAGCGTGCGCAAATCAATCAGCTCCACGTTGATTCCCTGCTCCCGCTGCAGGCGTTGTGCCGCCTGCAAGGCCCGGGGCACCACCGCCCCATAGGTCACGACGGTCAGGTCGCTTCCCTCCTGCACCACCTTGGCCTTTCCGAAGGGCACCATGTATTCCGGCCCAGGATAAGGCGAGCGCCCAAACGTCTCGCGGTAAAGCCTTTTGTGTTCCAGAAACAATACTGGATCGTCGCAACGAATAGCGGTTCGCAACAGCCCATTGGCGTCCAGGGCATTCGAAGGAAATACCACGCGCAGGCCGGGAGTGTGCGTGAAGATGCTCTCGCCGCACTGCGAGTGGTAAATCGCGCCTCCGGTCAGATAGCCGCCAATGGCCACGCGGATCACGGTCGGCGCGGAAAAGGCATTCGCGGAACGCCAGCGGATCAGCGGCAGCTCGTTCCGCAGCTGCATCATCGCCGGCCAGATGTAGTCGAAAAATTGAATTTCCACCACCGGCTTCAGCCCGCGCGTGGCCATCCCCGTCGCCCGGCCCACAATGTTGGCCTCAGCCAGTGGAGAATTGAACACCCGGTCCGAGCCAAACTGCCTTTGCAGGCTGGCGGTCAGCTTGAACACTCCGCCTTTGCCTTTGATCAGCTTCTGCTGCAGATACTCTTCCCGGCTGCAGTCGGCCACATCTTCACCAAACACTACGATGCGTGCGTCGCGCTTCATCTCATCGTGCAGGCAGGCGTTGATCAGGTCCGCCATGGTTTTTTGCGCGGTAGCGGCGGCAATGGTGGGCTGGGCATGATTTTTAGGATTGGCGAACGCCGGCTCGGTAGCGAGTGCCGGTGAGCCCGGATCGAAGTTTGGAGAATAAATGAACTGCATTACCGACTCGGGTGTGGGCTTGGCCGCGGCCACTGCGCGGTCGCTGGTCTCCTGCACCTCGGCCTCCACCTGCTTCTCCAGCCGGTTAATGCTTTCCTCGTCGAGAATACCCTCCCGCACCAGGAACATCTGCAGGCGGCCAATGGGATCGCGTTTCGACTCGTCCCGCCGCTCCGCCTCCGGCCGGTAAAGGCGCTCATCGTCAGAAAGCGAGTGCGAGTAGGGCCGCACCACATGCCCATGCAGGAAAGCGGGGCCATTCCCGGCCCGGATGTGTTCCGCGGCCTTGCGGAAAGCGGTGTAGCTGGCCACCGGGTCGGTGCCGTCGAATTCAGCAAAATGGAAGTGTGGAAAATTGGCTACCAGGCGGGAAATATTCCCTCCGGCAGTCTGCACCTCGATCGGCACGGAGATGGCGTACTCGTTGTCCTCCACGCACACCAGTAGCGGCAATTTCCGAGTGGAGGCGGTATTCATGGTCTCCCAGAACTCGCCCTCACTGGTAGCTCCCTCGCCGCAGGAGACGTACGTGATTTCATCTCCCTGGAAGTGGACATCCTTAAACTCTCGATAGTCGCCCTGCGCCTTCCCGATTGCCTCGGGATGCACGGCATAATAGCGCCCCGCCTCGGCGCATCCCGCCGCTTGCAGCAACTGGCTCCCGGTTGGCGAGGAGCCGGTCACGATGTTGAGCTTGGGATCAGCCCAGTGCGAGGGCATCTGCCGCCCACCCGAAGCCCTGTCCTCGGCTGAGCCCACGGCCTGCAGCAGCATTTCCAGCGGAGTCACCCCCAGCGACAGGCACAGCGCCCGGTCACGGTAGTAGGGATAAAACCAGTCGTAGCCCGGCTTGAGCACCAGCCCGGCGGCCACGCCCATGGCTTCATGCCCCGCCCCGGATATCTGGAAGAAGATTTTCTGCTGGCGTTTGAGGAGGATTTCCCGGTCATCCAGCCGCCGCGAAAGGAACATCAGGCGGTAGAGTTCGATGAGCTGCTTGCCGGTAAGGCCCTCGTAGGTCTTCTCCGGCCCACGGCCCGCCTCAAGGGCGGCACCTTTGGCCGGCTTAGATTCTACTTTGGTGGTCGCCATCCGACTCCTCAGATGTAATCTTCGGCTCAGTCATTGGATGCGCAGCGCACTCCTGCCGCATTGTAAGCCACCAGCGGCTCTACGAATATACTGGATAAGGCCCGCAGCGAACCAGCGGAGCCACTCGGGAACCCATGGTTAGAAGCAATCGCAACCTGAATGGTAGGCCGCTTAAGCTGCTGATTTTTGACCTGGATGGCACGCTGATTGACTCCCGTCTGGACCTGGTTAATTCCGTGAATGCGACACTGCAGCATTTCCACCGCCCCGAACTGCCGCCCGAAGTAATCGCGACCTATGTAGGCGACGGCGCTCCCACGCTGATGCGGAGGGCATTGGGCGACCCCAGCGACGAAGGTTTCCTGGCTGAGGCCCTGGCCTACTTCCTGGCCTACTACAGGCTTCACAAATTGGACCATACCCACGCCTACCCAGGCGTGCCGGAGATGCTGGCCGCCTTGCGCCAGAGCCGCAATGGAACCGAGCGCCACATGGCCGTGCTCTCCAACAAGCCGGTGAACCCCTCGCGGCAGATCGTCGAGGCGCTGGGCCTGAAGCCCTTTTTCGACCACGTGTATGGCGGCAACAGCTTCCCCACCAAGAAGCCCGACCCGGAGGGTGCCCGCAAGCTGATGGAAGAGGCGGGCGCCTCGCCCGAAGAAACAATCATTATTGGCGATTCCTCCATAGACATTCTGACTGGTCACAATGTCGGGGCCTGGACCTGCGGAGTGACCTACGGCTTTGCGCCGCAGACTCTGCAAACGCTGCCGCCCGACCTGCTGGTGGACTCGCCCCAGGAGCTTGCGCAGGCGTTGGGGTGAGGCGGTTCTTAGTTCTCGGTTCTTAGTTTTCAACTCTCCAGCGGGTTCTTGACGTGGGTGCCCTCCCTGAGCGGTAGCACCAGGATTCGTATCAGGGCATGCCTTCAGGCATGCCGAAGAAACGACCTCGAATGACTCGGCTTTAGCCGCTGGCCTAACCGGGAAAAGCGCAGCAGCGGCTAAAGCCGTTCGCTGAAGTGGCTCCTATACGGCACGGCTGGAAGCCGTGCCCTGATACGTTTAATCCACGGGCCCCCGTAGTAGCGCCAGCATCCTGCCGCCTGCGTTCGTGCGAGAGACAAGCCTGCACAAGACAACCATCGGCACGGGGGGCGCTAACTGGCGCTGAATGCTCCATTGACAACCCCCTCCGCCGCGCCCCACACTGCTGCCAACCCATGCTCAACGGCAATTTTGGTTTTACCCCGGCGGAGCTGCGCCGATTACGCGCACTTAAGACGCCGCATGGCATCCAGCGCTTTCTGGATGACATGGATTACCACCTGGCCGACACCGCCTGGTCGCCCCGCCGCGTGCTGCGCGAGCACACTGCCCATTGCCTGGAGGGCGCCATCTTTGCCGCCGCCGCTCTGCGCATCATCGGCTACCCACCGCTGGTGATTGACTTGGAGGCCGAGCACGACACCGACCACGTAGTCGCCGTCTACCGCATCGGCGGCGCTTGGGGAGCCATCGCGAAGTCCAATTACTCTGGCTGCCGTGGCCGCCAGCCCGTTTACCGCAACTTGCGGGAGCTGGCCCTCAGCTACTTCGAAGGCTATTTCAACCTGCGCCGCCAGCTTTCCCTCCGTACTTTTTCTCGCCCTGTTAACCTGGCCCGCTTCGACCAGTTGCACTGGATGACCACTGACAAGCCGGTCTGGTTCATCCCCTTCTATCTGTTTAAGGTGCACCACTACCGCCTGCTGAAGCCGGGAATGACCAAGCGCCTGGCCCGGTTGGACCAGCGCTCGTTTGACGCCGGCCTGGTAGGGCATCGCAAGAGCAAGTAGTCAGGAGTCAGCGATGGGGCTTAGTAGTTGCTGGTTCGTTGCTGGTCTTTCCGGCGTCATGCAGAGGGCCTTTAGGCCCGAAGCATCTCGCGTGCGCTGTCACATTATTTTCGGAAGTGTCTCCCCCAAC
>DATJFA010000251.1:0-4902 GCA_035496015.1 Terriglobales bacterium
AAACCTTGGGAAACAGGCGCAGCAAACGCAGTTTGCCGACCTCGCGCACGAAGCAGAATTCCAGCAGGCCATCATCGAGTTCAGCCTCTGGAGCGATGCGCATGCCGTGTCCATACCAAGGAGCATTGGCAGCAGCCGCCAGTATGCCGGGTTCAGAAATCGTGCGCGTGCCATCCGGTTGAGTGGCGGTGATGGTGATGCGGCGCGCCCGGAAGCGGAGAAGGGCGGGGATGGCCGCCACAAAATAGCCGCCATGGGCACGCAGCCAGCGGGGCAGGGAATTCGCCTGCTGTGCCACCTCGGCGTCCACTCCCGCGCCCACCGCGCAAGAAAAATATGCCGAATTTGTGGTGCCCTGGAATTCCATCACGCCCAGATCAACCCTGCGCACATTGTTGCCGCCAGCCAGAAACTTTTCCCACGCGCGCAGGGCCTCTGCCCGGGTGCGCAGTCCCAGTGCCCGCGCGAAATCGTTGGCGCTGCCTGCAGGGATGACCAGCAGCGGAATCTGCGCTCGCACCAAATCTGCCAGATGACGCTGCACGGTGCCGTCGCCGCCCAGCAGGAGCACGACGTCCGCGGCCGTTTGCGTGAGATTTTCCGCGAGGGTGACTTCCGTGCCCGGTGCGCGGAACGGAGCGAGGTCGTGTTCTGTTGCTCTGGGCCCGAGGATGGCGAGCGCGCGCATCTGCCGCGCAGATTAAACCAACAAACTCTTTTTCACCACAGAGGACAGGAAAGACGCAGAGGAATTCTTAAGAAGCGCAAGGTGCTTCGACTCGCCTTGCCGCTGCGCGGCTGCGGTTCGCTCAGCATGACAGGTTGACCATATTTATCGAATTTCCACTCTGCGGAGTTGGCGGCCGACGCGGAGGGTGAGCGAGCAAGGGAGGGGAATGATTATTTTCGTTCTCTCTACCACCTTGCCCTCAATCTGCACGGAACGTTGTTTGATTTTTCGATTTGCGTCCGAAACCGAGTCGGTCAACCGAGCTTCATTCAGCAATCGGTCGAGTTTCACCAGAAACAATGCCGAGTTGTTCGAGGCCTGGGGCAGTTGTGGTTGGTAAGCATCGGCAAAAGCTTCTGAGTTTGGCGAAAGCTCGGTTGCACGAAGCGCCGAGCTGTCCACGCTGACGGTTTCTATCTCGTCCGGGGCCTCGCGTTTCTGGAACTGCGTGGCCCAATCTTCTGCGGCCTTGTTGGCGGCGGCTTCGCCATGCGCGTCGGCTACGATGCGGCGGGCCAGCTCTTTCTTGTACTGCATGGGATTGACGCGGCCGGCCGCGGCTTCCTCGGTCATCTGGCCGATCTCGGCCATGCTCACGTCGGTCAGGAGCTCGTAGTAGCGCCACATCATCAGGTCGGAGATAGACATGACCTTGCCGTACATCTGGAGCGGCGGCTCGGTCAAGCCGATGGCGTTGCCCAGCGACTTGGACATTTTCTGCACGCCGTCCAGGCCCTCCAGGATGGGCGTAGTCAGCACCACCTGCGAGGGCTGGCCGTAGCCACGCTGGATTTCGCGCCCCACCAGCAGATTGAATTTCTGGTCGGTGCCGCCCAGTTCCACGTCGGCCTCGAGCGCCACCGAGTCGTAGCCCTGGGCCAGGGGGTAGAGCAACTCGTGCATGGAGATGGGCTTTTCTTCCTGGAAGCGCTGGTGAAATTCGTCGCGTTCCAGCATTTGCGAAAGCGTGAACTTGGCGGCGAGGCGGACGAAATCCTCGGCCGTGAATTTGCCGAACCACTCGCGGTTGTAGCGGACCCCAGTCTTCTCACGGTCGAGAATCTTGTAGACCTGGTCGAGATAAGTTTTGGCGTTGGCGTCAATCTGCTCGCGGGAAAGCGGCGGCCGGGTGACCATGCGCCCGGTAGGGTCGCCGATCATGCCGGTAAAGTCGCCGATAAGGAAGATGACCGTGTGCCCCAGCAGTTGGAAGTGGCGCAGCTTGTGGATGAGCACGGTGTGGCCCAGGTGCAGGTCGGGAGCGGTGGGGTCGAAACCGGCTTTCACCCGCAGCGGCTTGCCGGTGGCGCGCGATTTCTCCAGACGCTCGCGCAGTTCGGCTTCGCGGATGATTTCCACGGCGCCTTTTTTGATGAGCGCGAGCTGGTCGTCAATCGGAGGGAAAGTGGGCATTGGATTTTAGCTGTCAGCTATCAGCCGTCAGCTCTCAGCTAATTCTCAGAATATCAAACCAGTTGTTGCCATCGGCCTTCCGCTGTCGGCTATCGGTCAATGCGCCTGAAACTGAAAGCTGAGAGCTGATAGCTGAACGCTAACGGCTAACGTCCAACGAACGCTACTTCCCTAAAATCGGAAAATGGCTGGCCACGCCCATAAAGAAGAGCAGCGGCAGGGTCAGCCAGGCGCTGATTTGCGAAACCAGGAAGGCCTGGCGGCTCATGGGCTGCGCCTTTTCAGGAATGGGCGTGCCCTGCTCGGCGAAGGCACGCGTCCACAGAATGATCCGCTTCTGAATGCGCCACACGATGCCCCAGACGTTCAGCAGCAGCATCCAGCCGATGCCGCCGCCAATTCCGATGGCCAGCAGGCGGTTGCTCTCCCAGCCATGATTGTTGAAGTGCACGTACAAGTAGCTGGCGGCGGCCACATCAATGGCCACCAGGAGACCCAACACGAAACCATTGTTCAGGGGCCCTTTCAGAGGCATGACCAAGCCGTTCTCAATGGCAAACGCGATCGTCCAGATAAGGAAGAAGCTCCAGATGGCCTGCCCGCCCGAAGTTTGAGCATTGTGGGCGTCGGCGGAGACAATCATCATCCAATAGGCGATTCCGGCCAGCACCGTGAGCAGCGCGCTCCAGCGGAACCACCACAGAGCGCGGCTCATCAGGGCGGGCGCCACCCTGGCCCGCGTGGCGGCATCCATCTGTTTCATGACCGGATTGCTCACCAGGTTGAAGAAGTAGAGCAGCCCGATCCAGGTGATGCCGGCCAGAAAATGGATCCAGCGAATGATGATCTGAGCGGTGGCCGGGGAACCCGGAACAACCTGAGCTAGTGCGGCGGGTAGCGGGCTTGCCATTTTGAGCCTCCGACAATGTGCGGTCTGCTCGCGGCATTGCCGGAGCAGAGGATTGTATAAGTTCCGCTGCTAGCGGAGCGAGGTTGAAAACTATGAGCCAACGCCGTATCGTACATTGTGTCCCGTACGGAGGGGCGTGCTAGTGCGCTTTCCGTGGGGAACGAAAGATTTGTCCGCGCTCACGACTCCCCTGTTTTCCATCGGGGCGCGGACTGGCGGGTTTCGAACAAAGGAGATCGGCAGATGGACAGCAAGCCGGCGCAAAACATTCAGGATTCATTTCTCAATACGGCGCGCAAGGACAAGAGTTCCATTACCCTGTATTTGTTGAGCGGGGTCAAACTGACGGGCCGCATCCGTTCCTTCGACAAGTATTCGCTGGTGCTGGAAACGGGCAACCAGGAGCAACTCATCTTCAAGCACGCCATCTCCACGGTTGTAATGCCCAAGAGCCTGCACGTGGAGCGGCCGGCGGCAGAGGCCAAGCCCGCGCAGCACGCCTCGGTGGACGTGGCCACGGCGGGCAGCAGTTCGGGTACCGAAGGTTAGGAGCAGTACCGTCCTTGCGTTTGTCTGGCAAGCAGAAATCTGGCAAGTCCCCGCATGCGTCCGCCTCACAAGGCAACGCTGGCCGCGGGGGGCGGGCGGAGCGCGCCTTTCTGGTGGGGATTGACTATCCCATGCGGACGCGCGCCGGCGGGGGCGATCCTGCCGTGCCGCCGCAGGCGCGGGTGGCGCGCAACACAGCCGCAGTGGAGGAGACTTCCAAACCCCAACCGCGCCGCCCGGCCCGGTTCAGCGCCGAGGAATCGCTGGCGGAGTTGCGTGAGCTGGCCTCCAGCGCCGGCGCCCAAGTGGCGGGCGAATTTCTGCAGCACCGCGACAAGCCGGATCCCGCCACCCTGATTGGACGGGGCAAGCTGCAGGAAATTTCCGGCGCTGCGGCTTCCGTTTCCGCCGACCTCATCATCTTCGACCACGAGCTGACGCCCTCGCAGCAGCGCAACGTGGAAAATGAAGTCTCGGCGCGGGTGATTGACCGCACCCAGCTCATCCTCGATATTTTTGCCCGCCACGCCCGCACGCGTGAAGGCCAGCTGCAGGTGGAGCTGGCGCAACTGGAATACCTGCTGCCCCGGCTGGCTGGCCGCGGCATTGAGATGTCGCAGCTGGGCGGCGGCATCGGCACCAGAGGCCCCGGCGAAACACAGCTGGAAACCGACCGCCGGAGAATCTATCGCCGCATTCGCCACATTCAGCAACAACTGGAGCAGGTGCGGCGCAGCCGCGGGCAGCAGCGCCAGCGCCGCGAATCCGTGCCGGTAGCCACGGTGGCGCTGGTGGGCTATACCAATGCGGGCAAATCCACGCTGTTCAATGCGCTGACGCGCGCCGGGGTGCTGGAATCGCCGAAAATGTTCGCCACGCTCGACCCCACGATTCGGCCGGTCACGCTGCCTTCGCGGCGCAAGGTGCTGCTGTCCGACACAGTGGGTTTCATTCGCAATTTGCCGCACACGCTGGTGTCGGCGTTTCGCGCCACACTGGAAGAGGTGCAGCGGGCGGCGCTGGTGCTGCAGGTTTCCGACGCCAGCAGTCCCATTGCTGCCGAGCAGGCGGCGCAGGTGGAAGCCGTGCTGCGCGAACTGGACGCCGCGGGCAAGCCGCGCCTGCAGGTGGTGAACAAGATGGACCTGCTGCCGGCAGCAGAACGCGACGCCCTGCGCGACAATGCAACTACGGTGCACGTTTCCGCGCTGAAGGGCAGCGGGTTGACCACGCTGCTCGACCGTATTGACCAGATGCTGGTAGAGGATCCCATCAGCCGCGTGCGCCTGAAGGTGCCGCA
>DATJFA010000252.1:0-3184 GCA_035496015.1 Terriglobales bacterium
AGGGCGAGAGGCCACGTATCTTTCTGCCGGCCATCATCATCCAATAACCGGGAAATGGGTGCGTGCGCCTGGCGGTCATAGCCGTTGACTCCGACCCGGCACGGGGGTACCCTACAGCCAATGGTAGTTGCTTGCACTGGGTGGCGAGCATTCCGGCCAATCTCTACTTCATGCAGAAATTCCTGTCCGCCAGTCGCTTACCCGGCGTGTGCCGCAGGGCGCCTTGTTACCTTCCGCACTCCATACGACCAGGAAATCCCAGGCGAAAATCTCGTGGCAAACGCGCCTTTTGGAGGCTAAGACCCGACAGTAAATGAAGAAAAATATCGAAATCAGCTCCAACATCGGCACCCTGTTTGGCACCCGCGACGAAAACCTGCACCTGCTGGAAGATGGTCTGAACGTCACCATTGACCTCAAGGCCGATTCGGTGGAGATCGAAGGCGCGGCCCGCGACGTGGCCCGCGCCGAGCAGGTTTTTTCCGACTACGACCAACTGCAGCGCTCCGGGTTCGTCTTCAACAACGGCGACTTGGGCAGCATGCTGCGCATTGTTATTAACGATGCCAACGCCACCCTGCGCGGTCTGGCGGAAGCCGGCAAGCAGCGCTCTTTCGGCGGCCGCACGGTGCAACCCAAGAGCATCAACCAGCGGCGTTATCTGGAAGCCATCGAGAAGCACGACATGGTGTTCGGCATTGGGCCTGCCGGGACGGGCAAGACCTACCTGGCGGTGGCCATGGCCATCTCCGCGCTGCTGGCCAAGCGAGTGAACCGCATCATTCTGGCGCGCCCCGCGGTGGAGGCCGGCGAGCGCCTGGGCTTCCTGCCCGGCACGCTGCAGGAAAAGGTAGACCCCTACCTGCGCCCGCTCTATGACGCGCTTTATGACATGCTCGACCCGGAGAAGGTGGATCGCTACCTGGAGAAAAACGTGATCGAGATCGCGCCCATCGCCTTCATGCGCGGACGCACGCTCAACGACTCCTTCGTCATTCTCGACGAGGCGCAGAACACCACCTCCGAGCAGATGAAGATGTTTGTCACCCGCCTGGGCTTCAACTCCAAGGCGGTAATTACCGGCGACGTCACGCAGATTGACCTGCCCAACTACCGGCGCAGCGGGCTGCTGGAGGCGCTCGATATCCTGAAGAACGTGGACGGGCTTTCCTTCATCTGGTTCGACGAAAGCGACGTGGTGCGCCATCAACTGGTGCAGCGCATCATTCGCGCTTACGACGAGCACAAGGCCAAGGTGGCCGAGGACCAGATGTCACTTTCGCTGGAAAACAAGGGCAGCAACGGCAATGGCAAGAGCGCCGCGCCGGCGGGAGAAAAGGAGCACGCCGCCGAGCCGGCCGAAGAATAAATCAGGAAGCTTGCGCGGGAGGGTCCCGTCATGGCTCTCCCCTTTGTTTTTGGACGTCTGTGATAATTCTCAAGAAAAATCTGCCGGGCGCGACCAGCGCCATGCTGGAACGTTTTCTGGCGCGGGCCCAGCGTGCGGCCGGGCTGCGAGGCGAAGTGAACGTCGTGGTGGCGGGCAGCCGCGAAATTCGCGAGCTCAATCGGCGTTATCGCGGGCAGGACAAGGCCACGGATGTGCTGTCGTTTCCCAGCGATGGCGGGGCAGGGAAGGGCTTTGCCGGCGACATTGCCATTTCCGCCGACCTGGCGGCACAGAGCGCGCGTCAGTTCGGCCACCCTCCCGCGGAGGAGCTGAAAATTTTGTTGCTGCACGGGGTCCTGCATCTGGCGGGATACGACCACGAGCGCGACAATGGACGCATGGCGGGAATGGAAGAACGCTTGCGCACTCGGCTTGGGTTGCCCACGTCACTGATTGCCCGCAGCGCTGACGATGACGCCCGCCCGGAACCACTGCGGCCCGGCTACGTTCCGCAGACGAAGGAGCGGAGCTGATGAGCGTTATCGCCCTTCCCATCGTGCTCATGCTGGGCGTGCTGACCCTGGTCTCCTACGTGGAGCGGCTCTACACGGAGATTGGCAAATTTCTCTCTCGGGAATTTCAGGACAACATTGATGTTTTCGAGCAGCGCGTTGAGCCGCGGCTGAAGGTGAGCCGCAGCCGCGCAGCGCTCTCCATGGCGGTGCTTACCCAGCTCAGCATGGCGGCCATTGCGCTGATGGTGGGCTATGCCGTTTTTCATGAGAAGGGCTGGAACACGCCAGAGATTATCCAGGCCACCATCAGCCTGGTGCTGATTGTGATTGTCTGCAATCGGCTGCTGCCGTTTGTTTTCTTCTCCCGCACTAAGGGCACGTGGCTGGTCGCCCTGGTACCGGTGGTGCGCCTGCTCATCTACCTGGTGATGCCGGTGACGCTGGTAATCGGCTTCTGCCAGTCGGTGGCGTCGCTTACCCGCGAGCACGCCGAGGAGACGCCCGATCATCCCGCCGAAGCGGTGGACGCTCTGATTGAAGCGGGGCAGGAAGAAGGCATCCTGCAGGAGGCGGACCGCGAGCTCATCCAGTCGGTGGTGCAGTTCGGCGACAAGACCGCCCGCGAGGCCATGACACCCCGCCCGGAGATGGTGGCGGTGCCGATGGATACGACGATTGAGAAGTTCCTGGAGATGCTGCGCGTCCGCCGCTTTTCCCGCGTGCCCGTGTACGAAGGCTCTCTGGACAACATCAAGGGCATCATTTTCGTCCATGACCTGCTGCAGATTTCCGATGTTGAAGCGCCCACCCGAACGGTAGGCAGCCTGATGCACACCGATACTTATTTTGTGCCCGAGAGCAAGCGCACGAGCGAGATGCTGCGCGACATGCAGAAAAACAATATCCGCATGGCCATTGTGATTGACGAATACGGGGGCGTGGCCGGCCTGGTCACCATTGAAGACCTGGTCGAGGAAATTGTGGGCGAAATCCGCGACGAGCACGAGACCAAGGCCGATATTGTGCGCGAGGCCGACAACTCCTATCTGGTGCCGGGCAACATGGATGTTGACCGGCTCGACCAGTTGTTTGGCGTGCGCCTGGACGGGCACGAGGCCACCACCGTCGCCGGCCTGGTCAGCGAAATGCTCGGCCACATTCCGCAGAAAGGCGAGATTGTGGAAGGCGAAGGCCTGCGCTTTGAAATCCTGCAATCCACCGACCGGCGGGTGGAGCGGTTGCGCGTAAAGGCGGTGCAGCCCGCTGTGCCGCAGCAGAT
>DATJFA010000253.1:0-13118 GCA_035496015.1 Terriglobales bacterium
CGCCACGAATCCAAAATCCGTCGCGGCCCATATAATGCCGCCATGCGCCGTGCAATGCTGTTGTTTCTCGTCTTATGGGTTGGTGTGGCTCACGCAGCCGTCACGCACATTCCGATCAAGTCGGGAGTTGTCCTGAAACCCGGAGAGGTGCACATCATCACGGTTCAGGCGACCACACCGGTGGAGATCGGCTGGCTGGCGGTGCAGGCCAAGCGCTGCACGATGAACTGTGTCCAGGCCACGGACCTGACTAGCAGCATGCAGTATTCGATTGCCACGTCGCTGGGGGCCTCCAAGGAATACCAGCCCGTATCCGGCAAGGTCTCAGTCGAATACAAGAACGTATCCAGCGAACCCGTCACCATCAACATTTACCGGGTCAAACGGACTTGTGAGGCGGAAGCCTGCAAGTTCCTTCCTCCAGGTCAGAAAGGCCGCTGGCTCGTATTCAAGGTGGACGAGTTCAGGTCTATTGTCACCAGCAAGGATGGGTCTTACTCCATGATTTCGGGCGTAGCACAGTCGGGAAGGCCTTTCAGATTCAGAGCGGTGTGGTGGACGGATGAGAAATCCGCGTTTGCGATCAACTGCTCCCCCTTCATCACGAGATTCCTAAACAATCACACGCCCAAGGAGCAATACCGTCCCTACGTGATTTCGGGACAGGCCGTGGGCGAGCCGGCCGACATCCTCTTAACGAAGATCGACACATGCGCGCCTAAAGCAGCGCATTTCGGCGTTCCTGAAAAGAACGTCTTCAAGTAGTCTCGCCGCATCTTCTTCGCTGCTCCCGGCGGCAACAACCCCGTTGTGAGGCCACAGACAAGACAGGCGGCGTTTGCCCACTGTGTCCCCTGTGTGAAACGGTTTTTTCGCATCACAGTAGGGTGTGACCGGCGTGGCTGCGGGGCCGCCGGGAAAAGCGAACAATGAACAGTCTGCGGGCCGCAGCAGCCCGTTGTGGAGGCGGGGGATGGCCTGGCGGCGCCCAGTAAGAGGGCTGCCCGGGTCGTATAATGCCCTGTTTATGCGATGGCAACTATGAGCAGAACCATTCCTGCGTTGCGTTTGGCCCGGCGCATGTCGCGCCTGGGCACGGAAACTGCGTTTGAAGTGCTGGTTAAGGCGCGTGCCTTGGAGCGGCAGGGCAAGCACGTGGTGCACATGGAGATCGGCGAGCCCGATTTCGCCACTCCCTCCAACATCGTGGATGCTGCGGTGGAAGCCCTGCACAAGGGCTGGACCCACTACGGCCCCTCCGCCGGGCTCCCTGACCTGCGCCAGGCCATCGCCGACGAAGTCAACCGCAGCCGTGGCATACCTGTGACTGTCGAGGAAGTGGTTGTGGTACCTGGCGGTAAACCTATTATTTTCTTTTTAATAATGGCGTTAGTAGAAGAAGAAGATGAGGTCATCTATCCCAATCCCGGTTTCCCCATTTACGAATCCATGATTCGTTTTATCGGCGGCAAGCCGGTACCCATCCGCCTGCGCGAAGAGCTGGATTTCTGCCTGGATGTGAATGAGTTGGCCGACCTGATTACCGACCGCACTAAACTCATCATCCTCAACTCGCCGCAGAACCCGACTGGCGGCGTGCTCAGTTCGCGCGACATTCGCCACATTGCAGAAGTTATTGGCGACCGCGACATCATGGTGCTCTCCGATGAGATTTACAGCCGTCTGATTTTCGACGGCGAACATCACTCCATCGCAGCGGAGGATGGCTTCAAAGAGCGCACGGTGATTCTGGACGGTTTCTCCAAGACCTACGCCATGACCGGCTGGCGCATGGGTTACGGCGTGATGCGGGCCGACCTGGCTACGCACATCGCCCGCCTCATGACCAACTCCAATTCCTGCACCGCCAGCTTTACCCAGGTGGCGGGCATCGAGGCGTTGCGCGGCGAGCAGTCTTCGGTGGAATTTATGCGGCGCGAATTTCAGCACCGCCGCGATATTTTTGTGGACGGCATCAACCGCATTCGCGGCTTCTCCTGCCGCCGCCCCAAAGGCGCTTTTTACACCTTTCCCAACATCAGGCAGACGGGTTGGCCCTCCAAGAAGCTGGCGGACGCGCTGCTGGAAGAGGCCGGCGTCGCCTGCCTTTCGGGCACGGCGTTCGGCGACTTCGGCGAAGGCTATCTGCGCTTCAGCGTGGCCAACTCCATTGACAACATCCAGAGCGCGCTGCGAGCAATCGAGGAGTGGACGAAGAAGAACCTTTAACCCTTTCTTCACCACAGAGGACACAGAGGTCACAGAGGAAATCACATTTCAAGAACTCCTCACCACAACCGGCGCCAAGTGCCGCAAAGAATTGCCACAATATCTGCCACGCGTTGTGCGCAGGGTGCTACGCCTTTACTTTCCTGATTGTGCTTTGCAATCCTTCGCGTTCCTTCGTGTCCTTTGTGGTGAAAGATCTTTGAAATGCTTTTCTCTGTGCCTCTGTGTCTCTGTGGTGAAAAAAGGGCTTTTGCGATGTGATGAACATCACTGACCCCCGGTACATACCGGCATAGCTTGATGAGTTGGACTATGTCTGTACCAGGGGCGCTCCATGGCACTCATTGATTCCCAGAGCGGCAAGCATCTCCGCGACTATTCCATTCAGCAGTTAGCCGAGGCTGCCAACCTGATGCGCGGCTACGACCTGGTGGCGCTGGCGGCTGCGGGCTCGGGCCACGCCGGTGGCACGCTTTCGATCATGGACATCACCGCGGCTCTCTATCTGCGCGTGGCCGACCTCGATCCTAAGAATCCCAACTGGGCGCAGCGCGACCGCATCATCTGGTCAGCCGGGCACAAGGCGCCCGCGTTGTACCTGGGCCTGGCCTTCGCCGGATTTTGCAAGCCCGAGGACGTAGTCACGCTGCGCAAACTGTATTCGCCTTTCCAGGGACACCCGCACTGGCCCAAGCTGCCGGGCGTGGAAGTTTCCAGCGGCTCCCTGGGGCAGGGCCTGAGCGTGGCAGTGGGCGCCGCGCTCGCTGTCAGGCTCGATGGTCGCAAAAACAAAGTGTTCTGTCTGATGGGCGATGGCGAGCAGCAGGAAGGCAACGTCTGGGAAGCGGCCATGGAGGCGGCGCACTACAAGCTCGACAACCTGATCGCCATCGTGGACTTCAATCGCCTGCAGATTGACGGCTTGGTGTGCGAGGTCATGAACATCGAGCCCCTGGAGGAAAAGTACCGCGCCTTCGGCTGGGACATTGTGCGCATTGACGGGCACGACATGAAGCAGATTGTTGCGGCTCTGGAACAGGCCAAGGTTCGGACTGCCGCCGGCAAGCCGCTGCTGGTCATTGCCGCCACTGTTAAGGGCAAGGGCGTCAGCTTCATGGAAAATATTGCCGGCTGGCACGGCAAATCTCCGAGCAAAGAAGAAATGCTCAAGGGACTCGCTGAGCTCGGCCTCACTGAGAAGATTCCTTACGAACAACTGCTGGCAAAAGCTCGCCTCTACCAGGTTGAAGTGGAAGAGAAGCTCGCCGCCAAGCAGCCCAGGTTCCGCCACGATTACTGGTGGAACGCCGGACCTGGCATGAAGGCGAAGATGGAGCCTACCCGCAAGGGCTTTGGCCAGTCGCTGGCCGAGAACGGCGGCGATCCGCGTGTCGTTTGCCTGGGCCTGGATATTTCCGGTTCCATCACCATCAGCGAGTTCTACGCCGGTCATCCCGAGCGCAAGCCGCGCTGGCTCAGCATGGGCATTGCCGAACAGTCGGCCACGGCCGCGGCTGCCGGCCTGGCCAAGGAAGGCAAACTGCCGGTACTGGGCACCTACGCCACCTTTGCCGCCGCGCGCAACCTCGACCAACTGCGCGTTTCCGTCTGCTACGGCAACTTCAATGTGATGGTGGCCGGGGCGCATGGCGGCGTTTCCGTTGGACCCGATGGCGCCACTCACCAGGCGCTGGAAGATCTCTTCGCCGTGTGCGGTTTGCCCAACATGGTGGTCGTCGTGCCCTGTGACTCGATCGAAACGAAGAAGGCAACCGATTACCTGCTGCTCGAGCACGTCGGTCCGAAATACGTGCGCTTTGCCCGCGAGGCCACGCCTGTCGTCACCACGGGGGACACGCCGTTCGTCTTCGGCCAGGCCAACGTGATCCGTCTGCGCGGCGAGACCGAGCAGTTTGTCGACGCTTTCGCAACCATCCTGGCTTCCGACTACCGCAACGAGTCGGAGGATCTGAGCATTATTGCTTGCGGGCCCATGGTGCCAGAGGCGATGCGCGCCGCCTGGATTCTGAAGCGGGACTTCGATTGCGAAACCCGCGTTATCAACCTGCACACGCTCAAGCCTCTGGACCGCGCCGCCATCATCCGCGCCGCCAAGGAAACCGGCGTAGTCATCACCGCCGAAGAGCACCAGATCGGGGCTTTATCCGGGCGCGTCAGCGAAGTGATTACCGGCAGCGGCCAGCTCTATGGCTTGCCCGTGATTACCGGCGCTATCGGCGTCAAGGACCGCTTTGGCGATTCGGGCGCTCCCTGGGAGCTGATCAAGGAGTTCGAGGTTAGCGCCGAGCACATCGCGCAGAAGGCGGTCGAGCTGCTGGCCATCAAGAAATCGCACGCCCGCGAACACGCCTTCGCGGCCATGTAGCGCCGGCTGTCGCAGATTTCGCAGTCCAAGCTGCTACTTCGGAATCCAGATCGGGTTGGCGTTAAAGAGGCCGGCGCCGAAGCCGATCTGATACGTCACGAACATCCCGAACACCAGGCTGATAGCGCCCGCGGCCCACTCAAAGTGGCGGCCAACATTCACAAAGTGTTTCTGGCCGAAAGAGAAGGTGGAAGCAATGGCCAGCGTGATCAGCATCATGCCCAGGACCGTGCCGAAACCGAATATCACCAGGTAGCTGACCGCCCAGCGTGCCGAAGGAATGGTGCTTAACACCAGCAGAGCAATGGCGGCGGAACCGGCCAGCCCGTGCACGATCCCGATCAGCAGCGGCCGCACCATGCCGTAAAGAGAGGAGCGGCCAAACCAGCGGTCCAGTCTACCCACCGGTGTTTCTTGGTGGCTGTGCGAAGGCGGAGTGTGGGCCTGGCTGGCATGGGCGTGGATGTAGTCACCGTGCGCGTGGTAATGCACGGTGGGCTTGTGCTCGTGCCGTCTGGAAGCCGCTGGCCAGTCGAAGCTGGCCCGCAGGTTCCGCAGTCCCAGCACAATAAGCATCACGCCAACTGCGAGTTCCATCGAAAGTCCTACGCGTGGCGGCAACGTGACGCGGAAAAGAATGAGAATGGAGCCTACGAGAAAGATGGTGACCGTGTGCCCTACCCCCCAGGCGGCGCCGATAATTGCTGCGCGCCCGGCCTTCTGCTCCCGGCTAACGATGGTACTGACAGCGATGACGTGGTCGGCATCGGTGGCGTGCCGCATTCCCAGCAGGAACCCGACCGCCAGAATGGTGAGCAGGCTGATCAACTTTGCCTCGTCAATTCTCCAGCCCAACATTGTTGCATATCCCATTGCTGCCGGCAGCACCATGCGCTGGTATATGACGGCCGCTGCTCGGGATGTCGATCCGGAGTAGCATGTCCGGTTCTGATTCAGTGGGGCCATTTCTAGCCAGGTGCGTTGGGAAGTGTTTCGCGCTTCCTTAAGCCACATTTAAGGTTGAATGGGTTCCACTACTGCCGCCCCCAATAAGCCCGAACATAACCGCCCAGGAAGGGCGCGGGGCGGGCGAGGAGAAATGAAGCGATGCGCAACGTAATGATCGCGAGTTTGCTTTTGCTGGCGGCTTCCGTGGTGGCCAACGCACAACATTACAAAGTGACAGGCAATATCCCCATCCCTGGCGAAGGCGGCTGGGATTATCTCTACGCGGATTCCGCCAACCGAACGCTCTACGTGGCGCACAACTCGGTGGTGGACGTGGTGAACCTCGACACGCAAAAGCCGGTGGGAAAAATCTCCGGCATGCAGCACGTGCACGGCATTGCCGTCGCCGAGGACCTGAACCGCGGCTTTATCAGCGATGGCGGCAGCGGGGAAGTGGTGGTTTTCAATCTGAAGACCCACGCCGTGTTGCAGAAGGTGAAGGCCGGCACCAATCCCGATGGAATCCTCTACGATCCCGCCAGCAAGCGCGTCTTCGCGTTCAACGGCGGCAGCAAGGATGCCACTGCCATTGATGCCGCCACGGGCAAAGTTGCGGGCACCATTGCCTTGGGCGGCAAGCCGGAATTTCCCGCCACCGACGCCAAGGGCGACGTTTACGTCAACATCGAAGACAAGAGCGAACTCGTTCGCCTCGACCCGCGCACGCTAAAGGTCAAACAGCGTTGGTCCATCGCGCCTTGCGAGGAGCCCTCCGGCCTGGCTTTCGATGTTTCTGCAAGCCGCCTGTTCCCCGTCTGCGACAACAAAATGATGGCAGTAGTGAACGCGGAGACCGGCAAGGTGGTAACCACGGTGCCCATCGGGGAAGGGCCGGACGCTGCTGTCTACGATGCCGCCCGCAAGCTGGCTTTTTCCTCCAATGGCCACGACGGCACCCTGACCGTGGTCAAGCAGGAGAGCGGCGATAAGTACTCGGTGGCACAAACCGTGACCACCGAAAAGAGCGCGCGCACCATGGCGCTGGATGCCAAGACGCACAAAATCTATTTGGCCGCGGCCAAGCTTGGCCCCGTTCCGCCGCCCAGCAAGGAAAATCCGCATCCCCGCTTCCCCAGCGTCGTACCCGGAACCTTTCATCTGGTAGTGGTTTCGCCGGAGTAGAAGTTGTCGCTCAGCTTTTGGGGGACGGAGGCGGTTGCGGGCGTGGTTCGCGCCGAGGATTGGGTTGCCATCGTAGCCAGGCGCCAGACTTTGATATAGTGGCGACCCAGTCCATATCGGAATGCCGGAGCCGTAAGTGTATAAGACCGTCCGCAGTTCCCGCCTTTACGAACAAATCGTAAAACAGATAGAAGACTCAGTCCTGAAAGGGATCCTCAAGCCCGGCGACCAGTTGCCGGCAGAGCGCGAATTAGCGGAACAGTTCGGGGTCAGCCGCACCGCGGTTCGCGAGGCCATCAAGGCGCTCAGCGAAAAGGGGCTGGTCGAGTCTTACTCAGGGCGGGGAACGTTCATCACCAACGGCACCTCTCATGCCATGCGGCAATCGCTCGACTTGATCATGAGGATTGGACAGGCGGAGGGCTCCGCCCAGTTGGCCGAGGTGCGCGACATTCTGGAACCGGAGATCGCGGCTTTGGCGGCCTTGCGAGCCGAAGATCAGCATCTGGAAAGCCTCCGCGAGGCCGTCAACGTGATGGACGCCTCCAAGCATGAAGCTGATGCTTTCATCGAGGCCGACCTCGACTTTCACCTGGCTCTGGCCGAAGCCGCCGCCAATCCCCTCATTCTTTCCCTCATCGATTCCATCGTGGGACTGCTCCGGGAGCAGCGCATGCGCATTTTCCAGACCGAAGGCGGCCCGGAACGCGGCCAATATCACCACCGGCGCATTCTGAAAGCAGTGGAAAATCGCGATCCCGAAAAGGCGCGTCAATGCATGCGTGCCCACCTCAAGCAGGTGCGCCAGGATTCCGGCGCCTCACCCTTGCAGCGCCGATAGCCGTCGCCGTGAACTATGCGGCCTCGTCATCCTTGTTATCCAGAGAATCTTCTTCGCCGGGATCGGGAATTGTGGAAGGTGGGTCGCTGGCCGGGTAGGAGTCGGCCAGGGTCTTATCCATCATCTTGTCCTTGACCTCGTGTTCGCGTCTCCGATTTACCTCGCGGTCCTCGGGGTCCCGGTTGGTGGGACCGGCTGAAGGATCGGGAATCGCCGCTTGCTCGTTGGACTCTGAATCGCGCTTGTCGCTCATTAATGCTCCTCAAGTGAAACCTTGGACTGCTGCCCCCAGGGCTCGAAATCCCGGGTGCTGTATGGATGCCTGCCCACCATGCTCCGGATGCCGGACAGTCGCGCCTCAGGGCGCCAGGGTGGCTGACCCAGCGCCTCCATGCCGGCTTGAACAGCAAACCTCCACTGGCGGGCGCAAAAATTGGTAGTATCCGAAAAGCTCATGAGCCGCGCCGCCAATCCCAACGAACCTGCCTGGGCTTCGGCGCTGTCCGCCATAGCGGAAGAGCTATTTCCCAAGTGCGGTGGTCAGAACTTCGGAATCAGCATCGCGGGCCTGCGCGAAATCCTTCATCAGGTGGGGTGCAAGTATCTTGCTTCTGATGAGTCGCCGGCTGCTGCTCGCCGCTTGTTTGTAGCCCTCCACCTGGAGGAGTTGGTGCTGGCGCGCGCCTGTGCTGCCGGGAACGACGCTGCCTGGCAAACGTTTTTGCTGCGCTACCGCGAGAAGCTCTACTCGGCGGCCGGCCATATTGCCCGCGAGGAGTCATCAGCGCGGGAATTAGCCGATTCACTCTATGCCGACCTGTTCGGTACAGCCGTGCGGGAAGGCAAGCGCGTCTCCAAGCTCGACTTCTACACTGGCCGGGGTTCGCTCGAGGGTTGGCTGCGCACGGTTCTCGCCCAGGAGTACATCAACCGTTATCGCGCGCAAAAACGCCTGGTAAGCCTGGAGGAGCAGGAGGAAGGAGGCGAACAGTATGCCTCCCCTGTTCCCGAGCCGCAGACCGAAGTGGACGCGCGCCTGCAAATTGCCCTAGATGAAACGCTGGCGGGTTTGGCCGCCGATGAGCGCTTTCTGCTCGCTTCCTACTATCTTGACCAGCGCACCCTGGCCGAAGTGGGAAAAACGCTCGGTATTCATGCTTCCAACGTCAGCCGGCGCCTGGAAAAATTGGCGGCAACGCTGCGGGATGGCATCCGTAACTCTCTGCTGAAGCAGGGGCTTAAGTCGGCACAGGCGGAGGAGCTGATGGAGGTTGACGTGCGTGACCTGCAGGTGAATATTCGCGCCCGCCTGGCGCAAAAAGCGCCAGCCAAACCGTTCTCCGATCAGAAGGCTGGAGCACACAGCGGGGAGGGAGAGGGGTAGGAGTGTCTGAGCTGTCAAAATTCACGGCGCAGCGGTTGCGGGCCTCGAACCCGCCGGGAGAGCATCCTTCTGCCGACTTGCTGGCCGCATTTGCGGAGCAGGCCCTGGCAGCAAGGGAACGGGAACAGCTGCTTGCCCATCTGGCGGCCTGCGATAACTGCCGCGCGGTGGTTTGGTGTGCGATGCCGGAGAGTGAAGCGGCGCAACCGGTCCTGGTCAGCGCTCCCCGCGCCTGGTCTTGGTCGCCAGCCTGGCGCTGGGCCGGAGTGGCCGCCGGGGTGGTCGTTTTAGCCGGCGTGGCGGTTCTTTTCCGTGGCGGACCTGGACCCGCCGGAGAGAGAGTTGCTTCGGCTCCGAAGGCGCCCATAACCAACCAAAAGCGTGACACGCCGGCAGCCTTCGACAAAGAAGCCGCGCCCACTCCTTCTCAGGAAGCCCGCTTGGATCTCAGAACTGCTCCGGCAAAGGTTGCGGTCGGGGGGCGCCTGCAGGCCAAGGACATGAAGCAGAAAGCTGAACCTGTTTCTCGCGAGGCGGAATCCGGCAACGAGATCGCGGCGGAAAGGCCGCTGGCAAAATCCGCGGACGAGGTTTCGTCCAGTACCGGCGCCCCTGCACCCGCTCCAGCTGGTCCTTCCGCCAATGCTGCCCCCGCTGCGAGTGCGACTCTCGCCGCCAAAACCGCTCCAGCTTCCGCCGCCCAAGCGGGCGTGATGATCGCTTCCAACATGTCGGCTCGGGCCGAGGGCAAGAAGAAACTGGCGCCGCCCACGCGCTGGATGCTCTCCAAAGACGGCGACTTGCTGCGTTCTACTGACGCCGGCAAAAACTGGCAGGCAGTGCCTTTTGCCGGCAATGCGACCTTCCGTGCCATCGCCGTCATAGGAGCCAACGTTTGGGTGGGTGGCCAGGGTGGCGCGCTCTTCTACAGCCCCGACGACGGCAGCCAGTGGCAAGGCCTCACGCCTTCCGCCAATGGCTCGGCACTCACGGAAGACATCACGGGTTTGACCTTTAGCGATGCCCAGCACGGCAACTTGACCACAGCCGGCGGCCAGACCTGGACCACCTCCGACGGCGGCCGTTCCTGGCAGAAGCAGTAGCCCGCCCCGCCTGACACTCCGAATCGTGCTAAAAATAGGGGTTCCAATTTTGCCCGCGAGGTCTGCCATGAGTGCTGCCAAGAAAATTCTGAACGTCGCCATGATCGGCCAGGGCTTTATGGGCCGGGCCCACTCCAACGCCTTTCACCAGGTCGGACACTTCTTCGATACGCCTTTCGAATTGCGGCGCAAGGTGATTTGCGGGCGCAACCGCGAAACTCTGGATGCCATGGCCGCGCGCTGGGGCTGGGACGAAACTGCCACCGAGTGGCAGGCGGTGGTGGAGCGCAAAGACATTGACGTGGTGGACATCGCCACGCCCAACAACCTGCACGCGCCGGTGGCCCTGGCCGCGGCCAAGGCAGGGAAGATACTGCTCTGCGAGAAGCCGCTGGCCATGTCGGTGGCCGAAGCCGAGCAAATGGCGGGGGCGGCGCGCAAAGTGCCCAACCTGGTCTGGTTCAACTATCGCCGTGTGCCTGCCATCGCCCTGGCTAAGCGCATGATGGACGAAGGTCGCCTGGGCCAGATCTACCACTACCGCGCCATCTACCTGCAGAGTTGGGGGCCGGAGCGCGAGGGCGTGTGGCGCTTCAAGAAAAGCGTGGCCGGCAGCGGCGCCATGGGCGACCTGCTTTCCCACTCCGTTGACCTGGCATTAATGCTCAACGGTGAAATCAGCGAGCTTTCCGCCATGTTGCGCACCTTCGCACCACCACCGCGCGACGTGGACGACGCCGTGCTCATGCTGGCTCGCTTTGCCAATGGCAGTATCGGCAGCTTTGAGGCTACGCGCTACGCCGTCGGGCGCAGGAACTACAACCAGTTCGAGATCCACGGTTCCAAAGGCATGCTGCGCTTCAACCTGGAAGACCTGAACCGGCTGGAGTTTTTCGACAGCAACGACAAGCCGGAAATCCTGGGCCCCCATCAGGTGCTGGTCACCGGGCCCGGCCATCCTTATGTGGACCGCTACTGGCCGCCGGGACACATCATCGGCTACGAGCACACCTTCATTTCCACGCTGGCAGATTTCCTCGATGCGCTGGCCAAGAACCAGCCTTTCCACGCCAATTTCGACGACGCGACGCAGGTGCAGCGCGTGCTGGAGGCAGTGGAACATTCGGCCGGCGACGGCCGCTGGGCGAAGCTGGAGAGGGGCGCGCGCGCAGCCGACTAGGCCGCAGTGAAGGTTTCAAAGTTTCACAGGTTTCAAGGTTTCGAAGCGTGCCGGGTGCCCCACACAACGCGGTGTTCGTTGTGTGGGAAAGTGAACGATGGGCTGGTGGCCCACACAACGCGGTATTCGTTGTGTGGGAAAGTGAACGAGGGTGCCATGGCCATGAACCTTGGGGACAGACGGGACGTTTCCCAATATTTTCCCCTATCAGGCAACGGAACCGAGGCTCAACTGCCGCAGGTCGGGAACCTGGCTGGTGGCCCAACACAACGCGGTGTTCGTTCTGTGGGGGCTTGCCGCTTTCTGCTGCCTACGTGCTCATGATGGCAATACTAGGGCCGCTCCTCGCGCGCCTGACCAACTGAGTGGTCAATCGCTCGCCGATTCCTACTTGCGGCCACCGTTCTCATTTTCCGCCACCACCCCGTTGCGCTGCTTCAACATTTCCACGCCCTGGGCGAAGGTCATGTGGCCGGGAACGCGGCGGAAATCGCTTGAGTCTTCCGTCTCCTGAATGTTGATGCTCTTAAAGAACAGCGCCTTGCCGGTGAAGCTGAGCTGCATGTGGGTGGTGGTCCAGTAGCCTTTCGCCACCGGCCCCTGCACCACCACGAAGCGGCCGCCGCGGTCCAGGTGGCCGAGAATGCCCCAGCCAAAACCCACATCCTTGAACAGAGTGCCGTCAATGCGGGCGATGCGCGCCTGGTGTGGCTCAATCAGCAGGAATCCATCCATGCCGGTAAACACCTGCTGCTCGCGGCTGGGCGGGTCGAAGTCGGGATTGGGCTGGAACCGCAGCCGCACTAGCTCCAGGCCGTTCACTTCCTCAGTGCCATCATACTGGTAGCGGAACGCGTCCGGCAGGGTCTTCACCATGCGATTCACGCGCTCAGAGTCTTCCTTCTGCTGTTTCTGCTTTTTGCGCAGCTCCCCGGGATTCTGCAGCAACTGCTGCAAACGGGCGAACTCCTGCTGCCGCTGCTCGGGGCTTATGGGGTGGTCGTTCACGGCCACCAGCATGCCGGCGGTGCCCTCGGCGGTCTCCACGTATTCGCGCGTCTGCACCCCGGCCTTAGGAGTCTGGCGGCGCACCCGGAACATAAGGCTTACGTCGTCGTGGCCGGCTTTGACCTCGTTGTCCACCGCCTGCCGCACCAGTTCATGAGGATTGAAGGAATGCGGTGGTGGTTCGGGAGCGTCATTTTTCGCCGCGGGTGTTTGCTGCGCGATACCTGCGGCCAGCGTGATAGCTACAAACGCTGCCGTTGCCCACACGGGTCCTTTACTGCGGATCATCTTCTGAGGTCCTGATTAGCCGAGGTCTGCTCTGTATAAAAGTCTACCCAATTAGAGTCTCTGAATGCCAACCCTGTTGCTTCGGCTTGACAGCAGGTGCAAGCAGCAGAAAGCAAACGGAAATCGCAGCGGACTCGGAATGACAAAGAAGGGAAGAAAGAAAATGTCGGCTCGTTCGAAAAGGCAGTCCCAGTGATTTTTAAGCCACGTGGCGTGAAAAGGCCGCTGTTCCCCTGGTTACTAACCGGCCTCATCCCGTTTCGTGGCGCTTCCGAACGAGCCGACGCGGAGAGTAGTGCAACGCAGGTGCCAAACCTCTCGGCGGATGAAGATGAAATTCAGCGGGGATTTGCCTGTGGCAGAACCGTAGAACTGCAGGGATGATAGGACAGCGGGCGCGGGGGCACCTATTGTGAAACCGGCGATGCAATCGCTGGGCACGCGCGTACCAGCGGTTGCGCAGTTAGCTTTTCCCCACACCGGAGGGGTAGGGGCGGGGAGTTCTTCAGTAACCCTCAAAATGCTTGCTAAGTGCGCTAAAATCCGAGCTAAACCAATGCTTTAGGCAA
>DATJFA010000254.1:0-48806 GCA_035496015.1 Terriglobales bacterium
GCAGTTTGTAGAGGCGGGCGGCGATTTCGGCATGCAGGCGATTGCTCTCCCGTCGCCATGCCCCCTGCACTTGCTCTTCACTTTCTGTGCCCACTTTTGTGCCCACTCTCGAGAGGAAATGGTATCAGACCGTATCACTCAAGGGTGGCGAAATTTCCCTGCAACGCATTGAGTTGACAGGTACCAGTGAATACCGAGTGATACCGCCGCTCCGTAATGGAATACGCCTTGGGCGCAGGGGGTCGGAGGTTCAAATCCTCTCGCCCCGACCAGCTTTCGTTTCGCTACCGGACAGGTTGCTCCTTCGACGTTGCTCAGGATTTCGGCAGGCGGCTCCCGCTTCGCTCACGCCGCCTAAGCGCCTCAACTTGGGCGCAGGGGGTCGGAGGTTCAAATCCTCTAGCCCCGACCAATTTTTCAGCAAACAATGACGAACTCCTGAGCGACAATTCTGCCGACCTAACGAAAGGCGCATTGGGTGGGGCGAACGTCCGTCTGTCCCCAGGTTTCGTCCCCCAGGTTTCCGTCCCCAGGTTTCCCAGGTTTCCCCTAGAAATTGCAGGAGTCTAGGAACGCATCTGCCCGCCACAGCACCGGCCGCGGCTTCCGCAGCCCCTGCGCATGCACAGGATCATGCAGACAACCATCAAGAACAGAAATACCAGCGGGAAAATCCACCAGAAACCGAACAGGTAGCACATAGTCTTGCCCTCCTAGCGACAGGACGAATGCCGCTGCGAAAGAGATACAGAGGTGGCCTGTATCTTTTCCAACCGCCATTTCGTCCTGCACTGGTAAAAGCTGATTTGCGGAGGCGCATATGGAAACGTTCAATCCCAAGGGAATCTGGCAAACCTGATCCCCTATTGCCGTATTCGTGGTCGGCGGCTGTGAACCCTGCGCGGAGAAGATGGTCAAGTAAGCTCTGGCGCAAGGCAGTTCGCCGCAAGAGATTGATGAGACGCTGCGGCTCCTGGCTGACATGCAGAGGCGCGACTGCGTGAAACAGGCGTTGGGACCGGAAGTGGTGGCGCGAATGGAGAAACCACTGGCGGCTGGGCGCAAGGCCCTGGAGCAGGCCATGGCGGCCCAGTCGTGCGGTACGTGCGGGTGCTCAGCGTCCGTCAGTGCTGGTCCCGCTTAGGCTCACAGATGAACACACCCCGGCCGTCGCGTTCGAATTCGCAGGCGGCTTTCAGCGCCGCCTGCAGTTTGCGGCGGGCCCGGTGCAGGCGCATCTTCACGGTAGTCAGCGGCAACTGCAGTAGTTCTGCGGTCTCATTAGCCGAAAGGCCATCGGCGTCACACAAGAGAAGAACCGCCTTGTAGGCATCCGACAGCTTGGCGACGTACTGTTGGACACAGGCGCTCATCTCTTCCTGCTGGATAAGGGTTAGCGCTGAAGGATGTGCCGTGTTGGCGATAGGGAGATCCTCAACGGGTTGAGCGATATGCCGTTCAGCGGCTTTCGCCCGTTGGCGCATGCGGTCAATGCTCACATGCGTAGCGACCTGATAGAGCCAGCTCTCGAGCGCTGCAGGGTCCCGCAACGTGTCGCGCTGCCGGTGGGCGCGAATCAAGGTTTCCTGCGCCAGGTCTTCCGCATCGGCTGCATCCCGTATCAGGTACCGGATGTATCGCGTCAGAGCACCCCGGTATCGCTCAAGTTTTTCAGGAGCATGGGCAGGCGTTCCCATGTGGGTAGTCTACTCCGGAACCCAGACCATACTTCGGGATCGTCGGCATTCACTCCCCACGTGAGCTCGTTGGCCCAGAATACTCAAAGCGCAGCGCCTTCCGGTGACTGCCGGCTCCGATCACGATCAGCGCTAAATAATTGGGAGTCTTAGGCCGATTCTGATGTCGAAATCAGATTATTCTGCAACTAGCGTTTACCTGCACAGGTGCTCAATCTTCCTCACGAGCGCCGAGGATGATACAACCCGAACAAACTTGGGTCACGAATCGTCAGTTTTCCGCAGTCGAAGACGTAGAGCCTTAAGGACCGGGGCGCCACCGCGCCACCATCTGGTCTTGGCGTGGCACTGCTGCTGTTGCCGGATTGCTGGGCGCTAATGAAAGCCGTAGCGGTACATACAACGACGAATAGCAATGAGAACTTCTTCAAGACGCTTTCGACTATTTTGAGTAAGTGCTCCGGAGTCGCGGTGCCCGGAACTATATCTCAACTCCGATAAAGGCGTTCACGTATTTTGAGAATCCTGCACCGCCCCTGGTACAAACGGTTAAAGAGTGCTGAGGCGATTTCTTTGCAATTGGTATTTCGGGGCATAATACCTGCATGCAAAGCCACGGCCATCAAGCTGCCACGGGGGGCATCGGCTGAACAGTCGTGCGACGCAGCCCGTGTATTCCGTCGCGTGATGCTTCGTGTGTCTGGAGTGCCGCTGGCGTGGTTTTGGGCGTGTCTGTTGCGAGTTGTTTGTGGCACGTTGGGTTGAAGAAATAAAGTAACACTGTTGGTCTCTATAACATCAACTTGTAAGATAGGTAGCGGTTTCGGATGGAAGGAATGTCGACCAAACGTCCGAGCCGCGGAGCGGGGACTCATGGAGTGGTGGCTTACCGACCGGAGTCGTTTGGCAGTACTGGTTATAGCGTGCGCCCTGTTGTGGTCGATCGAGGCTCTGGTCCCATTATTTCGCTATCGATCGGGAAGGTTGCGGCGGGCGCTGCCAAACTTGGTACTGGCGCTTGGAGTGGTGCTGGTCAATTTGGCTTTCGCTTCGCTCATGGCTGCATTATCGGGGGTAGTGGTCCGCAACAATTTTGGGTTGCTCTCCGGAATGCGCTTACACCCCGGGATCCTCTTGGTATTGGGTATAGCCGGTTTGGACCTGTTCGCTTACATCGCGCATTTCCTGTTGCACAAGATGTCAGCCGGCTGGAGGTTTCACCGTGTCCATCATTCCGAATTGGAAGTGGATGTCACAACCGCCTTCCGGCAGCATCCCGGTGAGACCATTTGGCGAGCACTCTGGCTGGGCCTCGGGATTGCCGTCTTTGGACTGCCGTTTTGGATCGTTCCTCTCTACCTGAGTATCTCAAGTCTCAATGCGCTTCTGGAGCACGCTAATGTCAAAATGAGTCACCGCCTTGATCGGTGGTTGCGATTGTTGATCGTCACCCCCAACATGCACAAAATCCATCATTCCCGTCTGGTGGCCGAGACAGATTCGAATTATTCTAATATCTTTTCTTTATGGGACCGTCTGTTCGCGACACATACGTCGTGGACGGAGTATCGGAACCTTCGCTATGGGCTGAATGGTTTCGACGATAAGCGAAAGCAGGGCCTCATGGAATTAATGAGCGAGCCTTTTCGTCCTTCCTGACCAGACCGCTCCAGGGGAAACCTGGGGACAGACGGGACGTTCCCCAGTTTTTCACTTGCCACGCAGCCGAACCAATGCCGGGTGGCCTATCCGATACTTGCGGTGCCCTACCGTCTGCTGTTTTGCAAAGGGGAGGAAGGGCAGGATGGGGCAGAGGCGTTTTCAGACATACGTAGCCAGCCCGGTTGGGGCCTGGACCAAAGTTCGAAAATCGTCTGCTAGGGCCGACCAGCTCTCGTTTCGCTACCTGTCAGGTTGCTCCTTCGACGTTGCTCAGGATTTCGGCAGGCGGCTCACGCCGCCTAAGCGCCAAACGTGCCGAGACCTGCGAAACGTGATTACGTCGCTCGGTGCTGGTAACTTGAAGCATGCTCAAGATCGTCGTTCTGCTGATGTTATTGGCAGCTCCGCAGCTCGATCCTTCGCTCACGCCGCAAAAAGCGCGCAAACCCACGCTGCCAAAAATTGACGAGAAAGCCTGTCCGTTCGAGGGCTGTCAGTTCGGGGCATGGACAGCCAGTGACCACGTCCAACTGTTCTCGACGTGGAAAGAAGATCGCAAGCCCGTTATCACGGTATCCAAGGGGGAAGCGGTCACGGCGATCACCGGCGTTCACATCACGTTCGAGCCATCGGAAATCCAGGTGACCGCCCCTATTGCCGCTTACGGTCTCAAGCCAGGGGAAACGATTTATGGTTACATGTACAAAGGCGAGGGCGTTTTCAGCGCCTGGTTTAACGGCTACTGGGTGGAAGATTTCGACGGAAGCGGGGTGGCAGATGCTGGCTGCAGTCATAAGTGCAATGCGAAGCTACTCAAGGAAGGCCGCGTGGAATGGTGGGTGGAAATCAAGACCAAAGACGGGATCGTCGGCTGGACAAAAGAAACCGACAAATTCGATGGCAAGGATGCGCTCGGCATCTGACCCGTTCTTGACCAACACAACTCACGGTTGCGTGATCAAGTAATTCGGTGACCGCCGACCCTTGATAACTGGCGAGAAATCCCCATTACTCTCATTGACCCGGACGAGACCCAAGCCTTCGGGTTGTAAACTGCTGAAAAAGCACTCCGGACCATTGGGCAGCTGCAGCAAAGTTCGCAAATCGTCCGCCAAGGCCGACCATTCTTCATTCTTGGCCGTCAGGCAGCCAAAAATTTCCGCACTGCTTTTCGACGCAAGTGTCGATGTGAATCCGCACCAGGTTGATGCCGCAATGTTCGCTTTTCCCCTGTCCATGCGAACAGCGGTAATAGATATATCGAAACAGCCAATCGCGGCGAGCATCAAATATCTCGCCCTCGACTTGCTGAAGTTCACCCGTGTTGACCAAATCCTCCACGACCGCAGTCTCACGAAGCGAGCACATTCCAGACAGGCGAAGGCTCGCGTACTTGCTTATACACTTGCTGGCAAAGTCTGAGCGACCTTTTTACCGCATTGGCGCGTGATAACCACAGTTCGCACCTTCCCGGGTTAATTTACCGTCAGCGATATTGGAACGGAGTGGCTTACGCTGCCGGAGCTTCCAGTTACTGTAAGCGTGTAGGTGCCAGCTGGAGTCCCGGGAGAGGGCGGTGGCGGAGGGACATGGACGCCTCCTCCCCCGCACGAAGGCAGTAGGGCCAGCAGCAGCAGCACCAGTGCGAGAACCCAAAGCACAGGCCGAATGGTCCGCCGACGAATACCCACTAATGGAAATGCCATGAGCCCCAGGGGCAGCGTAAAGATGGCAGCTGTCAAGAATGGAAAATTAGGTGGTCGCAAAGCCGCTGTTGCCGCGCTCGTAGAGACGGCTACCTTCACAATGCCACCGTGCAAACCATCGAGTCCCACGCTGCTCGGCGAGGGATTGCACGTAGATTCCGCAGGAGCCCCGGTGCAGCTGATGGTCACGGTTGTTCCACTGAGGCCACCCAGGGGTAAAACCAGAAGATTGAAGCTCCCGGATGCACCCGCCTTCAAGACAAGGGATTGCGCGCTGGGAGTAAAGCTGTAATCCACCACGGTTAGAGTCACGAATAGCGGACTGCCCGCGCCGTTGTAAGAGATAGAGAGCAGGCCGGGGTCATTCTCCGCTGTCTGCGGCATAAACGTAACATCAACCGAGCAAGAGGAGCCGGCAGCGATGGTCGCGCCGGTGCAGGTGTCGGTTTCGCCAAACGAGTTTGAGGCAACCTGGAACCCGACCTTGGAAATATTCAAAGCCGTGTTTCCTGTGTTCTTCACGGTGACAGTTTGTGTGCCTCCAGTTGTTGCTTGAAAGGTCAGATTTGTAGGCGTCACGCTTGCCAGTGGGGTGGCTGCGGCAGATAAATCAATTTTTGTGAGAAACGCGTTGGTGCAGCAGGTAAAGCTACTCGACAATCCTCCGGCGAGCAGCGGGAAATTAACCGAGGCCGTCCACCCCGTTATGTACACGTGGCCGGTTGAATCCAAAGCCGCACCGCAGCCAAATTCCCGCTCAGATCCACCCAGGTACGAGCCAAAAACCAGGGCGGAAGTCTTGAGGTTTACAACCCCGATGTAACAGTCGTTCCCACCGTTATAGGTATCTTGAATGGCGTTGGCCAGTGGAAGCCCGGCAGTGTTACCTTGGCCGGCGACATATATATTTTCCGACGCGTCCACCGCGAATCCGCTTCCCGCAGGCAGGCCGGGAGCGGAATAGATTAGGGAGGAGCCTGCAGTATTGAACTTCGCGTAGAGCGACCCGCCGGCGACATAAGCCTCTCCCAACGCGTCAACACCTACAACCGTCGCGCCCAGATTGCTGCCGGCGGAGCCAAAGTAAGTGGAGTAGTCCAAGGTCGAACCGCCAGGAGCAAATTTCGTGAGGAAGCCATTGAAACCGGTTCCGCTCAGCGTTGCCTGGTATGGATTTTTCGTTGGGAAATCTGTGGCAGCCGTACCGCCGGCGACATAGATTGCGCCCGTGCTGTCTACCACGACCGACGACGCAAAGTTACCACCTGTCGTCCCGCCGAGGAAGGTAGAGAAAACCAGCCCACTCCCGTCAGGCTTGACCTCAGTAACGAACGCATCGCCGGAAATACCTGGGCTGGCGCCTCCGTTGTTGACGGTTTGGAAGGCGCCGGGAGTAGTGGGGAAATCGCTTCCGCTGGCAAGCCCAGCCACGTACGCGTTCCCGGCAGAATCCACGGTAATCGCATAGCCGACGTTTATCCCCGCCTTTCCTCCCAGATATGTCGAGTAGACGAGTTTTGAACCGGTGGGATTCAGCTTGCTCACGAACGGAATGCATCCCTGCGTGTCTTCCAGCTTTGTCTGGAAAGCCCCCGTCGTAACGGGGAAGTCCGTTGCCGTGGTATATCCCGTCAAATAGACGTTATCCGATGAATCGAGAGCGATAAACGGCCCACTCTCGCCGCCAATTCCGGTGTTGGTCGTTCCCCCAAAGTAGGTGGTGTAAACCAGCGCTGAACCGGTCGAATTCACCTTCGCCACGAACGCCACGCCGCCGGTCGTGTTGGAAGCGCCGGGAGTGGTGGGGAAATTCGGTTGGTTCGTCGGCCCGGTGATAAACAAGTTTCCCGAAGAGTCCACGGCCATACTGGAGCCGGACCCCTGAAAACCAAGGAAGGTGGAGTAGACCAGGCCGGGATCAATCACCAGCGGCTGCGATTTGTCATATGGACCAAGCTCGAAGCGAACTTGGTTTGAGGATGTCAGGACAAAGTGACCACGTACGGACCTGGTATTCCTGGCAACAGATTGTGAACTTGTACGCGTGGTGGAAACCTTCGGCTGATACACCACCGGCTTAGTCAACCGGAGGGCACTCGAGCCCCCTTCGATGAGGACATTGCCCGTCTTATCCATTCGCAGCCGCGGCAGGCGTTGCCCATCTGATGCGCCTTCGAAACCCAGCGCGATGACGCTGGGATCAGCTCCGGGCTGGACGACAAAATCGTACTCAAGCTGCCCTTCACGGCTGTAATAAACCAGGTCAATGCCCGGATAGACATTCTTGTAGCGGACATTTGAATAGGTTGGAATGTTGCTACGCCAGTTCTTCTGATCGTTCCCGACGAAATAGTTGACCTTACCCGGGAGTTCATCCATCCCCGAAAATTCGGGTGTCGGATTAGCACCGACTAACCGCATGCGCACAAGATCGTTGGTTGAGTGCTCTTTCTCCGCGCTCCCCGGCCACGGACGGCTCCGACGTGACAATGCGTGATGCTCTTCCTTGAGATCTCTGCTTCCCGATTTCTGAGTATCGAGTGAAAGTAGCGCTTCCGTCTGAGTCAAAAATAGGGTGTAGCCAGGCCCATGAGTGAGGAATTTGACTTGTTCACTCGCCTGTCCCTGGTTAACTTCGAAGCTCAAAGGCAGTTTGCCGTAGCTTCCTGCCAAGTGCGCCTTTGCTGCTCCAGCAATCGAACTGGGCCTGAGGATCGGTTGGATATTCGCTTGCTTGGCGGGTTTGGGCGCATGCTCGGAGAGTGCGGCTCCGCCTGTGGACACCGGCAGCAATGCCAGTCCCACCCCGGCCAGGGCACCCAGAATCTGTCGACTCAGCGGCATAAATGGCTCCTCTGCGGACGCTTGTTTGGCCACGGCGTTCCCTGCGTCCTGGAAAGTGCGTCCTTCCTATTACACGGACACAGCTTGACTTTTTTCGCTAGAAACGTTTTTACGGACATCAGCTACCGAGCTCACGCCGGCAAAAAAACCAGCGTGAGCTTCGGGGTGCGTAGTGTGCATCGGGTTGCATACCGTTCAGGTCGGGTGCCGCCGGCCAAGCCGGGCTTCAGGGATGGCTAAGGCTGATGTTGAAGCTCAAGTAATACTGTCCAACCAAGGTCCCACCGTTATAGAGGTTGGCAACGTTGGCATTCGAAGCGTTTGGCCCGGTCGTCGGGACGTCGCTCCACGAACTGCAGGGCGAGGAATTGCTCGTGCAGGTCACCGTCGCGGTGCCGGTCCCCGAAACCTGTGGGGACATAACCAGGGAGTAACCGACTCCTCCATAGCTAAAGTTCGCCCGCATGGCGCAGTTGTTGTCTGAAGTTACAATTTGCGTCCAGTTCTGGAGGCCCAGGCTGGGCGTAAAGCAGCGGCTATAGAGCTGGCCATTAAATGGCATCGGACCGGCAAACGGTCCAGCGGGTGAGCCATTCACCGGGGTTAGTGTCAGATTGAACGAGCGCGAGGAGTTGCTCAAATCGAAACTCCACTGGTAATAGTTGGTCGGGCCGTTGTTGGGAGTAATCTGGCTAAGAAGCGAGCCAGCGTTGGTATACGGGCCCCCTCCGTCGTCCTGCAGGGTATAAGAGTTGCTGTTGGCATCGCAGCAGCCGCTTGAGATTGTGGCCGTGACCGAGTACCTGCTGCCCGCCAGCGCGGCGGAGGCGACGACGAGCAGCGCAAACAAGGCACACAACAAACGGCCTGCCGCTGGATTCCTGAGAATCTGCGCTAAGTTCCTCATGGGTATTCTCCTTAAGTAAGTTGTCTGCTTCGAAACAAAGAGGCCGCCAGTCCAAGTCCATTAGGACTCGAACCGACGGCCTCCGAGAGCTTCGGCCAGCCGAAGCGGAACCTGGTTTTTCAGTGCTCCCTAAGGAGCAAACTTTATTTTCTTTACGGCCAATTCAGCGATCATGGGCAGTCCATCCTGGATCTTCAGTTTCTCAATTTCTCCATGCCCGAGTTCAGTGCAATACCGGATGAATTGCAGCCAAGCCGAATGCAGGCTGACCTGCTTGGGCGATCCAGTCATTTGGCTGGCGGCCGAATGTTTCGCGTTTGCGTCCGGCATATCCGTTACCTCACCCAGACCATAAAGAAAATTGTCCCCTTATAATTCTGTGTTACGGGTGCGTCAGGGTAATGTTGAAAGTCATTTTGTATGTCCCGACAAGTGTCAGTCTACCCGCCTTCCCCACCGTGTAGAGGTTAGCCACACTCGCCAGGCTCGGATTTGGCAGCAGATTACCGGGAGTCGGAGCGATCGTCCAGGCGGTGCAACCATCCGTGGCCGAACTGGCAACGCAGGCGACCGTAGACCAACCGGTGCCGGCATAGCTCGGGCTCATGACATAGAAATAACCTGTGCCGTTGGCAGCCGTGAAATTAAACCGCAGGGAACAGCGGTTGTTGGAAGTGTTGGCCGGAATGGTCAAAGGAATGCTCACCCAACTATTGCTTGCGTTAAAGCAGCGGGTGGCTACGGCCAGCGGGTAGAGGCCATCAAGCGCGGACTCGTCCGGGGAACCGGGAAGTGCCAGGAAGCTTAGACGTATCTTGCGATTGCTGCCGGAGTAGGCGCGCAAATACCAGTCATTAGGCAGCAGGCTCATTGTGATGCAGGTTTTTTGCGCCGCAGTTGAATAAGTGGAACAGCTGTTGGGATCATTCTCATAGGTTGAAGCCCCTGAGGAGTTAAGAACCAGATCATCGCCCTGAACCGTCACCGCGGCCCCGGTTGTGTCGGTATTGGACACAATAGACGTCACAGCCTCCGGATTGACCGTGAATTGATCACTCCCCACACCGGTGCGGCCGCTTGTATTTTTGACCACGATGTCGTAGCCGCTGACGGTTGCGTTCCCCGGAATGGTGATGTTCGCCACCACCTGGCTGGAGTTGACGAAGGTGGTTGAGTTCACCATGACACCGCCGGTGTCAGTTGTGCCGGTGACGTACCAGGTGGTTGTCGCACCATTGGCAAATCCGCTACCGGCAACCTTTACGTTAAGGTTAACCGTGCCCTGCTGAGCATTATTTGGGGTGGCGGAGGTGACAGTGATCTGCCCAGCTGCGCGCTGCACGTTGAACCCCAGCACGATAGCGACCAAACACCCGCCGGTTAAAGCCCTTAGCGTCTTGGGTTGTTTTCGCATGGGTTTCTCACCTGCCATCTTCAAAAGACTGCTTGTCCGTATTACACGGACTCGGCTGAGCTTTTTCCGGAAAATTTAATCCATACTTCCCACCAGCACAAATGGAGCCCAGAAATAAGGCCGGTCGTAGGGGCCACCTTTGCTCCGCATGGCGTGTTCGGCGGCGCTCAGAGCGCCTGCTTTGCTGTTGCCGGGAAGCCGGCGATAAAAGTCGGCCATAAACTGCGCCGTGGACTTGTCGTTTACCTCCCACAGGCTGGCCAGCACCGTCCGGCTCCCTGCAGTCAAAAAGGCGCGTGTCAAACCTACAAAATCGTCGCCGGCAGGTATTTCGCTGAAATAGCCGCTGCCTAAGGCGGTGTCACATGCGCTGAGTGTTACCAGGCTGGCGTGTAGATGAAGCCCAAGGATTTCATGCACTTCCAGAAGTCCGTCGTCTTGGCCGCTGGCCTCCAACTCCAATCCTGAAAGCAGGGGGGCGTAACGGTTCAAATACCCATGTGTAGCCAGGTGAAGGAAGCGATAATTGCTCGCGCTTCGCTCGAATCTATCCTTGGTGGCGTTCTTGCCGGTCAGGATCAGCTTTTTGGAGGGAAACAGCCGACCGACGTCCGTCACCTCATCAGCGGCATATTTCAGATGGGCGCGCGCCGGCGCCATGGCCAGCAGGTCGCCCTTGGGCGCAGGGCCGCGATGCAAGGTCAGCACTGCGGCAGACGGCAGATAGGCGAGAGCGTACTCATCTCCCAGGAAACGGCCTCCCTCGCTTGCTGTGCGCGCCAAGGCAGCAAATGGCAAATAATTCAGAACGCCATTGGGCACAAGATATAGCCTTTGCACGCCTGCGAGCCAGCCCTGCTGCTCCACTGGGCTGATCAGCACATGACGCAGACCGGCTGCTGGAAGTCGCCAGGAATGCCCATTCGCACGTACAATCAGATCCCGCAGCAGTTCCACCCGCGAGCGCAGGTTTTCCGCCCGAATAGATACGGTCGTGGCGCGTATCTTCTCAGAAGTGAGCACAAAGATGGCCAGGTTGTCTTCCGCAATCACGTATTCGATCAGAGCAGTGTTGGGCGGAAGCAGCTTTTGCAGTTGCGCCGCGGATGGAAGGGCCAGCGCGTGCCATGTCACATAGGTCGGGTCGGAGCGACGCAGATCGTCCAGCAAGTCCTGGTAAGCACGCTCAGCAGCCGCCAGATCCTTGGAAAATGTATCCAGTGCCTGCCCGCGGCGCTGGTTGGCCGGCTGCGTCCATTCTGCATTGATCAGCCTGCGCAGCTGACGGATGCGCTCCCTCAACTCCATCTCCGTCTGTCGCTGCACTGCATTTTGGGGGCCGGGCATGCCCCGGTTGAGCTGGTCGAGGAAGCTTTGTGCCCTTAATCTTTCGGAATAAACGAAGGCCTCACCCGGCTGCTGCAACTTCAGCAACAGCTCCACCAGCGCCACATAGACCTGATATTTATCCTCTACGTAGCCTGCGCGAAAACGTTCCTCGGCAAGCTGGCCACGCACACCCTCGATGATGGTTACGGCCTGCTTGTAGGCCGTCAGCGCTTCGTGCAGCCGCCCCAGCTTTTCCAGACACTGCCCGCGTCCATAAGCGATTTGCCAGTCGAGGTCGGGGTCCCGCACCATCTTTTCGATTTCGGAAGCCGCAGTGTATTCCCCCAGGGCCGCCTCCGATTGCTGGCCCATCCGCCGGGTCTCGGCCAAGCCGTAATGAGCCCAGGCCTCACGCGGCGGAATGGCTGAGCCTTGCGCCGCTGCCAGTGCTTCTTTGGCCTCCGTCTGTGCCTCAACCAGCTTGCCCCCGCGGCCATGCTCAAGCGCCAGCTCCATTAGCGCTTGCGCAGCGCTGTCCTGATCACCTGCTTTGCGCGCTCGGTTCAAGGCAGCCTCATATAATCCTTCGGCTTGCGGGTAGCGCTTGCGCCGCCACTCCAGATTGCCAAGCGACAGCAGATTGGTCATGATGCCGCGATCATTGCCGATAGTTTGGGCGATCTCCAGGGCGTGCCGGAAGTCCTGTTCCCCCGAGGAAGAATCCCCCAGCATGACGTATAAATTGCCGGTATCGTTCAACGCTTCCACCAATTCGCGTTTGAGCTCCGCGTGCTCGTAGACCTTCTGCGCCTGCTCATATTCCTGTATGGCCGGCCCAAATTTGCCCAAACGCAACAGGGTTTCGCCCTTGCCTTTGTGCCAGTCCGCCTGTTCTTTCTCCAGTCCCGCATCTTGTGCCAGGCGCAGCGCCTGGTCAAAGCTGGACAGCGCCTTTTCGCTGTCACCTAATGCCGTGTAGCAGATGGCCATGTTGCCCAGCTCAATGCTGGCAGTGGGTGTGAGCCCGAGGCGCTCATGGATGGCCAGAGCTTGCTGGTAATACTCCAGAGCTTTCCGGTATTCACCCAGCAGCAGGTGAACACCACCCATATTGGCCAAGGTGTCGCCCTGGCCACGCTGATTGTCCGAGGCGCGGTGAATCCGCAACGCCTGCTCATATTGCCTCTGGGATTGGCGGTAGTCGCCCAGTTCGTCATAGACCAGTCCCAGGTTGTTGTGCGCCTGGCCCTCCAGTTCGTGCTCGTTGAGCTCATGTCCCAGCGCGATAGCTTCCTGAAAATGGCCAATCGCCTTGCCGTATTCGGCCCTGTCCCAGTAAATGAGGCCTAACTGGTTGTGCGATCTCCCCACTTCCAGCTTGTCGCCAAGCTCCTGTTTAATCGCCATCGCGCGTTGTACATAGTCCAGGGCGCGTGGAAGGTCGCCCGCGCGCCGATAGCAATTCCCCATGTAGCCGAGGGTGATTGCTTCCCGGTGCCGGTCCCTGGATTCGCGGAACATCTCCAGGGCATGTTCGAACTCGGGAAGCGCCACTTTTGGCCCTTGTTGAATGTACGTCTGTCGCGCGTGTGCAATCAGTTCGTCAGGATCTGGCGGCCGGGCAGGGCGATTCTGCGCGCTCCCCGGAGCTGCACACAGAAAGGCCGCGAACAGCAATAAAAAACTTACTTTCACCCGACATTCTCCAGTGACTATCTGGCAATTGTGAAGGGCACCGGCTCGGACTTAATTGTCCTGCCATCGTGCAGATAGGCACGCACCCATACAAAGTAGTTCCCCGGTTGTAGCGGCAACTCGGGTGGCAGCTGCGCCGTGGGACTTGACGCCTGTCCTTGCCACGTCAAGTCACCTTCGGAATTCGCAACCCGCAGCTCGTAGTAAGCAGCATCGCCCACCGGTTTCCAGCGAAACCGTAAGCGGTATCTAAGCACCACCGATTCCGGCTGAGGCTCCAGCACTTCCACCATCTGCGCCGGCCTCAGCTTGCGGACATATTGCTCCTCCGTAGGCTGGGATGGGGGTTGCAGGCTGGCCATGGGCGGCTGCGACTTCTCAATTGCGGAAGCGGATATCGAAGCCGAAGACCGGCCAGGTGGCAGCGCTCGCAGCAAGACCAGAGCGGCAACAACGAGGGCGGCGAACGCCGGAACCAGCACCCATCGCCGCGGGCTTCGCCACCCGGTTCCTGCGGGTATGGCGCTGGCTGCCTTACCAATCAACTGAGGCGGGGCTTCCGAAAGTTGCGGAGCCCTCTGCTGCCGAACCAGCCCTCCGAGGATATCCAGACAGAAGTCGCAATCTGAGAGATGTGCCTCGAGACGTGCCCTTTCTTTCGGCCCTAGATGTTGTTCTAAATAGGCGGCTACCACCTTGTCGGATGGGCAGTTCCATCTTCGCGGCGCAATTTTTCGTGGTCCTGACCCGATGGTCCGAATTAGTTCGTATTCATCCATGACTAAAAAGCTGAGGCTGGGGCATTTTCTGTCCCACTCCTATTTCACGGACACCAGCTGCGCTTTTCCGCCGGTCAGGTCATGTTTTTTCGCAGTTTCTCAAGAATGGCTGCAATTTGGCGATGGATCCACTGCGCATCACTGGCCGCCGTAAGCCGCGCGATCTCTTCCAGGGTCAGGCTCTGTTCAAAGCGCAGGCGGATGAGCAGCCGTTCAGGCTTGGTCAGCTTCTGGAGGGCTATCCAGAGCTGGTGTTCCTGTTCACGGGAGGCCAGCGCCAATTCCTGGTTGGGGTGTGGATCGGCCGGGTCATTGGCCGGCGCTTCCATTACACCGATGTTTGATTCCTGCGACATTGATTGCCGCTGCAGCTTTTGCGTGCTTCTGAGCCAATGCTGCCGCGAACTCAGTGATGCCTGAATCTGCCCTTCGGCGGCGGCAAGCCGCTCCAGGGTCAGCCCGGGAAAGGCCGGCCGCAGCGAGACCAGGGTATCCTCCAGGGACAGGCCCTTTTCGAAATGACAGCGGTAAACCTCCGCTTCCAGAGGCGGAAGCTGCGCGATGGAACGAAACAGGCGTGGCCGGCCAAACTCCTTGCGCCGCCAATCAAGGCATAGGTTGCGGACCACCACGCGCAACCAGGTGGAAAACGCTGCCGATCCAGCCGGCCGAAAGCGCAGCAACCGGCGAAAACCATTCTTGCTCAGCTGTTCGCAGGCGAACAGAAAACAGTCCCCCGCCTGATCTTCGTCAGAGGTCGAATACCGGCAGGTTTCGAAGATAACGGAGCTGTACTGGCCTAAGAATTCCGCCCACACCTCTTGCGAGCGGCTAGAGCGAAGTCCTTCCAGGAGCAAAGCGACCGCAGAGTCTTGCGTGGACATCTGGTCTTGCCTGGGGCAACGCCGGAATACTCCGGACACTTGCGGAGCGCGCGCAGTCTAGCCGAGGAAACCCACAAAGTCCAGCAGGTTATTGGACTAAGGGGAGAAACATCGGCTCACAACCTTCTTCTGTGCGGCTGTTGAAATGATGTGCTAGAAGAGCTTCTTCGACGTGCTTGACAGGACTGCCTTCACTGCCGGGCAGAGTCAAATGGCAATTAAGATTCAGGCGATTGTTTAACAACTCTATGAAACAAAATAGATTAGGGCTTTGTTCTTGAGTCCTATCAAGCGAGCAGGAGCACTGAGCAGACGGGGGCTAGATGCTGCTAGACACGATTCTACACAGGGCTAGAAATAATTCTCTCACCCGTAGTCGCCGCCCTAAGGCTCCGCCCACCCAACGAAAAGCGCGTTGGGTGGGGCACCCCGTTTCGTTTATGGATATACTGCGCGGTGTGAGGGGGGAAGGTGGGCCACCCGCCCAAGCCATAGTTTGGGGGAACGTCCCGTCTGTCCCTAGGTTTCGCCCAGGTTTCGCCAGGGTGTTCCCGCCCTGCCACCAGTTAGGAGATCGCGGATGCTTCAATATCGTGTGGCTTTCTTTGTCGCATTGATGACATTAGTTTTTGTGAAGCCTGACTCTTCTGCTCAGGTCGCCAGGATTTTGGGACTGCCCGGAGTAGTGCATTGAGACCCACAGGTTCTCCCCAGGTTCTCCCTTCCCAAACCCGTGGGGAACCTTTGGGTCAGAATTTCGCCCACCCAACGAAAAGCACGTTGGGTGGGGCACCCTCCGTTGGTGGCAGCGGTACGCCCGCTGCCACGTCGTGCTCACCCTCACTGCACTGTGAGGGTGAGGGCGATTGAATGGGATACGCTGCCGGAACTGGCGGTTACCGTGATGGTGTAATCCGCCGGCTGCGTTGGCGCCGGGTGAGCAGAGCTTCCGCATCCCAGGAAGACACCCGTGACTGCCAATACCATCAACAGCAGAGCGGCGAAGAGCGCTTGCTTACGCGACAGGCGCCGGCATCGTAGCCCGAAGGGCAGTACCAGCATTCCCAACGGCAAGGCCAGGCAAAGGGCCCAACTGGTGGAGCTGCGAACCGCGGCACTGGCAGCGGGCACCTGGACAGCCACCGTGACATCGGTCGCCTCAGCTCCGGCCGCGATGGTACGAGGAGTGATGGTGATGGTGGCACCCGCTGGTCCCCCGGTTGCCGAAAGCGTTACCGCGGCTGGAAGCACCGACCCGCTGGACGGAGCAATCGTCAGGTGATAGGTTGCGGTCCCGCCTGCGGAGACGGTGGCCGTGCGAGCTCCGCCGGTGGCCAGATCCAGGGTCACATCGGAGACCGCCAGCGACAGAGCCGAACTGGTCACGGACAAAAAGATCGAATCCCCCTCGTACACTGCCGTGAGCGAGTGCGTGCCCTCGGGCAGGCTGGAAGTGGCGTAGGTGGCAACGCCCGAGGCCACGGTGCCTGAACCCAGGAGGGTGGCTTCATCGTAAAAACTAACCGACCCGCTGGGGGTGCCTGAGGAAGAAAAGACGGTGGCCGTGAGGGTAACAGTGCCCGACAGGAGGGCAGGATTGGCCGACGATTCCAACACTACGGAGGCTGACCCGCGAACGCCAGTTCCGCTTACCGCGACGTTCTGAGTAACATCGCTGCCGTTGAGGTGATTGTTGGTGACGACCACGTTTGTGCTGAGGCTTCCAGCCGACTGCGGTGTAAACAACACGGATACGTCGCAACCCTCGCCCGGATCCAGCGATGTCGTGGAGGTACACAGGTTCGTGTCCGAGGAATTCTCGGAGAAATCCGCCGTGTAGCTGGGCACGGCGCTGAAAGCGAGCGCATGGATTCCGAGGTTGGTTACTGTCGCCGTCTTGGGGCTGTCGCTACTGGTTGCTCCCACGTGCGTGTTGGCGAAGCTGAGCGCTGAACCGGCGACGTTCACCTTCATCACACGATTGTTAGTGAAGTCAGGAATGAAGATGTTTCCGTTGCTATCAACCGTGACGCTGAACACGAAGATTCCGAGGGTCTGACCGGGCGTCTGGATAACGGAGGTGACGCCGGCGGAGGTCAACTGGACGATACGGCCGTGACCAGAATCAACGATGAAAAGGTTGCCATTTCCGTCTGCCACCACGCCCTGGGTGTTGCTCAGCGTAATTCCGGTAAGAGAGACCAGGGAAGCTGCGCCGGAGGGGGCGACCTTGACCACTCGACTGCCGCGGTCAGCGATGTAGACATTTCCGCTGGGGTCAACTGCTACTCCGGTGAGAGTGACTGTGTCGAAGGTATAACTCCCTGTAGCCAGGACATACCCGGCGCCGGCCGGGGTTACTTTGACAATGCGGCCGCGGCCATAGTCTGCGATGTAGAGATTTCCCGCTCCGTCCATGGCTAAGCCGGCCGGGTAGCTGATGGCGGTGGCTAGGCCGGTAATGCTGACTAATGAGACGGCGCCGTCGCATTTCACCAGCACAATGCGACTGTTGCCATAATCGGCAATGTACAGATTGCCGGCTCCATCAAGAACCACGCCGGTGGGTTGAGAGAGGGTGTACGCGCCCGTGCTCACCAGGGAGGCGCTGCCGCCGCCGGCAGCGATTTTCATCACCTTGCCCGTGTTGTAACTGGACAGGTAGATGTTGCCCGCTCCGTCAATGGCGGTTTGGAATGGTCCGCTGAGGGATAGTCCTCCCGTGCTCACGATACTGGCGGTTCCGGGCGAGAGCGCGGCCAAGGGAGCGCCGCCGGTGCCGTAGATGGGGACCACAGCCAAAAGTTCGGAACTCTGGTCGAACAGGGCCACCGCGCCCCGCCGCAGACCGGGCAACAGTGGCAGGAATTGCACTTCCACGTTGCAGGTCGTGTTAGTCGTACCGTTGGTGCAGGTAGTGCCCGCGCCCAGCGTGAAGTCGAGGCTTTGCACGCCCAGCGTTAGCGCCTGCACGCTGCCCAGCGTTGTGGCCACATTAATAGTGAATGGCAGGGTCAGGGACCTGGCGGAGGAGGCCCCGACTTCCAGTTCGCCGAACGCCACAGCCGAGGTCATCTGCAGCGCAACACGACTGTTGGCGGTATCGGCGACATAGATTACTCCCGAAACATCCACCACCACAGCAGCGGGAGTACTGAAGGTAAGGCTGCCGGTGGTCGGGACGGAGCCGGCTCCGCCCGAGGTGACCTGCACCACCCGGTTGTTGCCCGCATCAGCGATGAAAACATTGGCAAAAGAATCCACGGCAACCCCGAGGGGTGCACTCAGGGCAGTTCCCAGTCCCGAGATGCTCAAGGCGGAGCCTGCGCCCCCGGTGGTTACCTTCACGATGCGGTTATTGCCCGAGTCGGCGATGTAGAGGTTTCCCGCCACATCCACGGCTAAACCCACAGGCGCGCTCAACGCGGTTCCCAAGCCGGTAATGCTGAGCACAGCCGCGCTACCGCCTGATGGCAGTTTCACGATGCGGTCGTTGCCCGTATCCGCAATGTAGAGATTGCCCGAGGCATCAATTGCCACGCCTTTGGGGGCACTGAGGGTGAGGCCGCCAAGATCAACCGCCGATCCCGCGCCCGCTGAGGTAACCATAACAATGCGGTTATTGCCGGTATCGGCGATGTAGAGATTGCCGGAACCGTCGAGCGCCAGTCGCTCCGGCGCGCTCAGGCCTGTGCTCAATCCGGTGATGGTCAAGGCAGATGCTTCGCCGGCCGGCGTCGCCTTGACGATCTGACTGTGAGCCGTATCGGCGATGTAGATGTTTGCGCTATTGTCAACTACCACGCCTTTGGGGTGATTGAGGCCCGTGCTCCCTGTGTCCAAGGTTGAAGCGAGGCCATTGAACGTTACTGTCGGAGGAATCGCCCCTAACAGCGCAGGGCACAGCACAAGCAGTAGAAGTGCAGAACAACGCATCTTTGACATGATTGAGATCACCGCCTAGGAATAGTCAGCGGTTGGAATAAGCACGTTCTCGACCAAGGGCGACGGCCAAGGAACACAAGGACTTACGTCGGCGGACGGCTCCGACCAGGCGCCTGATTTCCCGATTCGGAACTGGCAACTTCCCGATCTGGGCCGCAGCAAATTAGATTGTGTTCAGACTTCGGCGGTCACCCGCTCCAACTTCGTACCAGATGCTTTGCAGTTCCCGTGCTAGCTGAAAGCTAATCGTTTGAGCAGGGAGACGAGGGAACTGAGAACTGCGCTTCTGCCTGCTAGCGGCCGCTTTTTTTCTTCTCGAGCGCTCCCTGGGGCAGCGCAAAACTTACCAGCGCCTGCCCGGAAACGACGGCCACGTACTGCCGGCCATTGAGGGAGTAGGTCATGGGAGAGGCGTACAGCGCGGAGCCGGTTTCAAAATGCCACAAAACTTTCCCTTCGCGCGCATCGAAGGCAATCAGGTTGCCTTCAATGTCGCCGGCGAACACCAGCCCTCCCGCCGTGGCCAGCGTTCCCGCCCAGGGGGCGGAATGGTGCCTGAACTCCCACTTGATCTGGCCGGTGGTGGGCTCGAGGGCGCGCAGCGCTCCCCAGTCTTTCTCGTCGGCATCCATGCTGTAGGCGCTGCCCAGAAATGCCCGCCCGGCGTGGAAGATCTGCGGCGCGGTCGTAAAGATGTCGCACTGCTCACGAACGTTGACATAAAAGAGGCCGGTCTGAGGGCTATACGACGGCGACATGAAGTTGGTGGCGCCGATCGCTCCCGGACAAACTTTGGCCCCGTCCGGGGTGGGATCGCCCCCGGGCAGCAACTCCGGCCGCCCATCCGGCCCGATTCCCTTTGCCCAGGTTTGGCGGGCGAAGGGTTTGGCGAAGAGGAACTTCCCGTCACTGCGGTCGAGCACGTAGAAGAATCCATTGCGGTTGGCATGGAGCAACAGCTTGCGCTGCTTGCCATTCAGCTCGGCATCCAGCAGAACCGGCACCTCGGTAGCGTCCCAGTCGTGCAGGTCATGCGGCGTGAACTGAAAGTGCCACTTTAACTTTCCCGAGTCGGCGTCCAGAGCCAGCACTGAATTGCTGTAAAGATTGTCGCCGCCGCGGTCGCCGCCGTAGTTGGAAGGCGAAGGATTGCCCGTAGCCCAGTACACCAGGTTCATTTCCGGATCGTAGGAGCCGGTTACCCAGGCGGGCGCGCCGCCGCGCTTCCAGCCATCGCCTTTCCAGGTGTCGAAGCCGGGCTCGCCCGGTTGAGGGACGGTGTAGAAGCGCCAGGCGCGCTTGCCTGTGCCAGCATCGTAAGCGTCAATGAAGCCGCGCACGCCATACTCGCCCCCCGAGACGCCCACGATGATCTTGTCCTTCACCGCCAGTGGGGCCACGGTGAAGGTATAACCCTGGCGGTAGTCGGCGGCCTCGACGTCCCAGATAACGCTGCCGGTGCGGCTGTCCAGCGCCACCACGTGCGCGTCCAGCGTGGCCAGGAACAGTTTGTCGCCCAGGATGGCGAAGCCGCGATTCACATGGCCGCAGCAGGGCTGCACGCCTTCCGGCACCGCCCGCACATATTTCCAGATGGGCCGGCCGGTGCGGGCGTCCAAAGCGAAAGCTGCGTCCTCCTGCGCCGTCACATACATCACGCCATCCACGACCAGCGGCGTAGCTTCAAATTTGCCCATGACTCCAGTCTGGAAAATCCAGTGCGGCGCAAGGTCCTGCACATTGCCCGTGTTGATCTGCTGCAGCGGGCTGAAGCGCTGACCGTTGTATCCGCCGCTGAAGGTGAGCCAATTCTGTGGTTCTGCCCCCGGAGCTTTCAGCAGCCGCTCGTAGGTGACTTGCGCTTTTGCTGTCAGTGCCACTGCGACCACGGCCACGAGGATCAGACATTTGTGCTTCATGGCTGGCCTCGCAGGCCAGCCAGATACGCGACCAGGTCCTGCAGTTCCTTATCGCTGAGCATTTCCGGCGGATAGGGCGGCATAAGCGATTTTGGTTTGTGAACTACCTCCCGAACTTCCGATTTCACGAACAGGTGCAGGTGCTGGTCCATGCCCATGATCTGCAGCGAGAAGCTATCTTCGTTCAGAGCCACTCCCACGATTCTCTTTCCCTGCGCGGTAATGACCTCCACCGTCTGATACTTCTGCGCCAGGTCCTTGTTGGGCTCGGTGATGCCCTCGGCCAGGTGGGCGCTGGGCTGGCGGATGGATTCGGCGAGGTAAGCGGCAGAGCGCTCCGCGCCCACGCGCGAGAGGTCCGGCCCCAGTCGCCCGCCATGGCCGTTCACCATGTGGCAGGAGAGACAGCTGCCATCGCCAAGGAAGATTTCTTTGCCGCGGGCGGCATCGCCGGCCAGCGTCGCCGGCTTCTGCAGGCTGCGCAGATAGGAAATCACCTGCCAGGTTTCGGTCTCGGTGAGAATACTTTCCTGGGCGGGCATGAGCGTTCCGGGAACGCCATGCTGAACAGTGCGGAACAATTCGCCATCGCTGCCGCCGTGCGCCCAGCGCCCGGTGGTCAGGCTGGGCGCCTTCTGCGTGCCTTGAGCATCCACACCATGGCACATCGAGCAGTTAAAACGAAACTGGCTGCGGCCCTCCTGGATGGCCTGCATATTTCCAGCCAGCGGATTCTTGACCTCCGGGGACGGGCTCACAGCTACACTGGTTTGGCCCAGTGCCACGGCAGCGAGCAATGCCATAGCTGCAAGGGTGCCACTTCGAAAGACAAACTTTCCCGTCAGGCGTCCCCTCCTCATTCCCATTGGTACGGAGTGCCAGCATCGTAGGCTGATGGTTTAGCTTGGTCAACCGGAACCCCCAATCTGGGCGCAGTGTGCGAGGGCTTGGTCGCGATTCAACCGTGCTGACTCCCGACCCTTGACTCCTGTTCTTTACCCGGAAGTAACCTCAGCAACCCGCTGCCTGCATAGTAAAATCAAATTTCCATGTCCACCCCGGCGGCCACCATTTCGCGCGCGGCGCAGCTTGAGAACGCTTTGCGCAATATCATCCGCGGCAAGGATGAGGTTGTGCGCCTGGCCGTGGTGGCCATCTTCGCCCGCGGCCATTTGCTGATAGAAGGCGTGCCGGGCGTGGGCAAAACCACGCTGGCGCAGGCGCTAGCCCGCGGCCTGGACTGCACCTTCCAGCGCATCCAGTTCACCAGCGACATGCTGCCCAGCGACGTGCTCGGCATCTCCATTTATTCCGCCATGGAGCAGAAGTTCGAGTTCCGCCACGGGCCCGTATTCACCAATGTGCTGCTGGCGGACGAAATTAACCGCACCACCCCTAAAACCCAATCCGCGCTGCTGGAAGCCATGAACGAGGGCCAGGTCACGGTTGACGGCCGCGCCTATCCGCTGCCCCAGCCATTTCTGGTAATTGCGACGCAAAATCCGGTGGAGCACCACGGCACCTACCCGCTGCCGGAATCGCAGATGGACCGTTTTCTAATGCGAGTGCGCATGAGCTACCCGGAAGGCGACAGCGAGCGCGCCATTCTGAGGTCGCAAGCCGGCGCCGCCCGGCTCGACGAGATGCGGCCCGTTCTGAGCGGCGCCGATGTGATTGCGATTCAGCAGGAAGTCATGCGCGTGCAGGTGGACGAGTCGCTGGTGAACTACACGCTGGAAATTGTGAAGCGCACGCGTGAATCCGAATACCTCTCCCTGGGCGTTTCCCCGCGCGGCGCGCTCATGCTTTATCGCGCCGCCCAGGCGCTGGCCTACGTGGAAGGCCGCAACTTCTGCACCCCCGAGGACTTCAAGCCGCTGGTGGTTCCGGTTTTCGCCCACCGCGTGGTGGTGAACGCACTTTACTCATCCACTCTGAAAAAAACGGAGCAGGCCGAGCAGGTGCTGAAGGAAATTGTTGACGCCGTGCCGGTGCCCGTATAACCCGCCGTCCTGGGCGTTTGCCCGCTACTTTGAAACCTGCGAAACTCTTCCGGGGGCAATTGCGCGCGGGCGCTGCGCGACCTGGCCGTGGTCTACAAAGACGTTCTGGGTCAGGAGTCATCTAAAATGGCCTCTACGAGCTGAAGTGCTCGCTCTGCTATGACCGTGCTGCGGTTTTTCATGCTGCTCTCGCTGGTGGTGTGGATCGGCGGGATTGTCTTCTTCGCCTTCGTGGTGGCGCCCGCGCTCTTTAGTTTGCTGCCCAACACGCATCTGGCGGGGCTGGTGGTCACGCGCTCCCTCAAAACTCTGCATTGGATTGGGCTGGTTGCAGGGCTGGTGTACGTGCTGACATCGTTTGCTTATGCTCGCGTGACCACAGCTTCAGTGCAGCCCCTGGCCGCGCGCAATGTGCTCATGTACATCATGCTGGCGCTCACCGCCGTGCTGCAGTTTTCCATCATTCCGCGAATGGATGCCCTGCGGCTGTCCGTCGGACAAATTGACGCCGTGGCGTCCGACAATCCCGTGCGCGTGCAGTTCGATGCCCTGCACGTCTGGTCTACTCGCCTGGAAGGCGCGGTTCTGCTGCTCGGCCTGGCGCTTATCTATTTGACCGCCCGCGTGGCTGTTCAGCCGCGCTCGGCGACCACCATCACCATGCCCACTTCGGTAATGCACGGCAGCTAGAGCCAGGAGTCAGTTGTCAGGAGTCAGGGGTCAGGTTTGAGCCGATTACTGACTCATGCCTCCTGCTTTATTCAGCGCTCCGTCCAGGTACACCAGATATCCCTCGATCAGCCGATAACTGTCGTAGAAGTCATCCAGGTGAACGGCTTTCATGTTGTCCTGGGAGCTGTGAAGAATGGGCCAGGTCTGCTGCGTCACCGAATGAATGGTGATACGGGGAATTTTGCGGCGGGCGAACTCTTCCGAGTCGCTGCTGCCCACTTTATCCACATTCACAACTCCGAGCGGCAGGCTCAGCGACTTGGCCACGGCTCGCAGTGCCGCCGCCAAATAAGGGTCGGCATGGCTCAGCCACATTTCGGTTGGACCCAGGCCCAGGGTATCCATGTTGACCATGGCCTCGGTGCGCGCAACCTCGTCCTTGCTCATGTGGCGCACGTAGGCCTGCGATCCTAATTCCCCCTTCTCTTCGCCCGTGAAAGCTACGAAGATGAATGTGTGCTGCCGGGGCTCGGTCCGCAACCCCTGGTAGAGGCTGGGCAGCAGCGACGCCCCGCTCCAGTTATCCACTACGCCGTCTCCCACTAACACGTGGTCGAAGTGGGCCCCCACGACGATGGTCTGGTTGGTCCGCCCGGGCAGCACGCAGATGAGGTCGGGCTGTTTAAGGTGCTCGACCTGCTCTTCCGTCAGATGGTCCGCGCAGCCCAAGTCCGTGAACATCTTTTTGAGGATGGCCTCGCGCTGGGTGTTATCGCGGGAAAATGATGCGAGCCGCTGCTCCACCACTTCCCTTTTGACCGCCTGGAAACTCAGGCCGGCGGCAAACAGAGCGGCCGGAACCACAAGAAGCACAATGGAGATAAGAACTCCTGATCGAAAACGCATAACGCAGCCGCAGCATAGCATCACTGCCGGCGCCGCTCCCTCCATTTATGATGGGATTGTAGCGGCCAGACTTTACCAGCTACGAAGTACCAGCTACCAACTACTTCTTATGAAAACCGGAATCATCGGCCTGCCGCAGGTGGGCAAATCATCGCTGTTCCGCATGCTGACCAAGGCGCACGTCTCCGAGCGCGCTTATGCCAATCCGCGCGAAGCTCACGTTGGCGTGGCCAAAGTGCCGGACGACCGTCTCGACCGTTTGGCGGCCATGTGCAATCCGCGCAAGCTGATCCACGCTTCCGTCGAATACGTGGATGTAGCGGCCATGCCGGTGGCATCCAGCAAAACCGCCGCTGGACCCAAAGAAGGCCTCAGCGAATCCATTGTCACCAACATCCGGAGCGTGGACGCCATTGCCCACGTGGTGCGCGCCTTTGACGATCCCTCCATTCCACACGTGGGGGAAATCAACCCGCTGCGCGACATCAAGAACGTGGACTTCGATCTCATTCTGAGCGATCTCGGCCAGGTGGAGAAGCGCCTGGAGCGACTGGAAAAAGACTTGAAGAGGATGCGCTCGCCAGAACTCGAACGCGAGCACGACCTGCTGCTGCGCGCCAAAGCCCATCTGGAAAGCGAGCGCCCGCTGCGCGAAATGACCATGACTGCAGAGGACAAGAAGCGCGTGCGCGGCTTCATGTTCCTGAGCGAGAAGCCCATCCTCTACGTGCTCAATATCAGCGAGACTCCCGACCTCGGCCGCGAACTGGAAGGCGCGATTGCCAAATACGATCTCACCGAAGTGGCCTCTCGGCCAAACGCGGGGGCTACCGCGATTTGCGGCAAGGTGGAAGCTGAACTGGCGGAAATGCCCGATGAAGATGCGGCCGAATTCCTCGCCAGCTACGGCCTAAAGGAAAGCGGCCTGGTGCGCCTGGTCCGCAAAACCTACGAGCTACTGGGCCTGATTTCGTTCTTTACCGTGGGTGAAGACGAGTGCCGTGCCTGGACTATCGTCCGCAACACCCGCGCGGTGGAAGCTGCCGGCGCCATCCACTCCGACCTGGAAAAGCATTTCATACGCGCCGAGACCATCCACTGGGATGCGCTGCTGGACGCCGGTTCTGAAGCCAACGCGCGCGCCCGCGGCACCCTGCGCCTGGAAGGCAAGGACTACATTGTGCAGGATGGCGACGTGATGCATATCCGCCATTCAGGGTAGAGGCAGTTCTCGGTTCTCAGTTCTCAGTTCTCAGTTCTCAGTTCTCAAAGGAGAGATTCTTGAGTAGGATGGCCCGGAGGAAGGCCATGGGACAGTCGTATCGTGACCTGATTGCGTGGCAAAAAGGCAATGACCTTGTGACCGAGATCTATCGAGTCACGCAACAGTTTCCGCGAGAGGAGTTGTATGGCCTAAGGAACCAATTACGACGCGCCGCTGTATCCGTCCCCAGCAAAATTGCCGAAGGCCAGGCGCGATTTTCGCCTAAGGAATTTCACCATTTCCTCGCTACCGCACGTGGTTCGCTCGTCGAAATTGAAACGCAGGTCATAATCTCCGAGAAACTGAAGTATCTTGAGCCGGAGGTATATCACAGTATTCTTGAGCAAACTGCCGAGCTAGGTCGAATACTTAACGGCCTCATTGCTTCGATTAAGCCCAAGTAGGCGTGCACTATGGCAACTGAGAACCGAGAACTGAGAACCGAGAACTGATCCATGCACGCCATCGCCCTCAGCGTCCTGCTCGGCCTGACGGCTGCCGCCGCCAACGTGGTGGGCGGCGCGGTGGTAGCGCGTCGGCCCTGGGAACAGCGTTATCTGAAGTACTTTGTAGCCCTGGGCGCCGGCTTCATGCTGGCCACCGCGCTGGTGGAGATGGTGCCGGAGAGCGTCAAACTGCGCGGTTTCAGCGCCGGCTTTGTGATTCTGCTCGGCTACCTGCTCATCCATTTTTTTGAGCACACGGTCACGCCTCACTTCCATTTTGGGGAGGAGACTCACACCGCCGAGTTTGTGCAGGCGCACAAAGGAATCTCCGTCCTGCTCGGCCTGATCATCCATACTTTTTTTGACGGCATCGCCATCACCTCCGGCTTTCTGGTGTCCAGTTGGCTGGGATGGATCATCTTCATCGCCGTTTTCCTGCACAAGATTCCGGAAGGCTTCACCGTGGCCTCGGTGATGCTGGCCAGCGGGCGCAGCCGCGGCATGGCCTGGGGCGCCTCGGCTCTGCTGGGCGCGGCCACGCTCGCCGGCGTGCTGACCATGGCACTATTCCGGCACCAGGTCGGGGCCGGACTGCCGCTTTCCGCCGGCGTCACCATCTACGTTGCCGCCTCCGACCTCATCCCCGAAGTCAATAAGGAGCCCGGCGTCAAGATGGCGCTGGTGGTCTTCGTGGGAGTGGCTTTTCTTTTTGTGCTGGACAGAATTTTTCACGTCCACTAGCTGCGATTGCGAAGTAGTAGAATTGGTGCGAAGCAGTCTCAGGGTTTGTTCATGCACACGGTTTCATCTGGGCGCCAGCCCGATGTTCCTTCCCCACCACAGAACCAAATTCATATCCCAGAAGCAGCCAGCTTGGGCAGGTCGCTGGCCCATGACTGGCTGCCCACCTGGCAACGCCTGGTGGTCATCTCCCTTTGTTCGCATTGTTTGTATTTTGCAGCAGCCTGGCGGTGGATTACATTCTGCTCGTCCATCGCGATTCGCCAGTGGCCACGGTGGAGGTTTCCGACGCGCTGGCCGCCCTGCTCGCAGGTGTGCTTTTCTACAAGATCCTCGACGCCGGACGGAAGCGCCGCAAACTGATCCTGCAGCGGCTGGAATCCATTGACCAGATGAACCACCATATCCGCAATGCCCTGCAGGTTATTTCTTTCACCGTCCACGCCAACCAGGAGCACGCCAAGGAGGTGGACAATATTGACCGCGCGGTAAATCGCATTCAGTGGGCGCTGCGGGAAATTTTGCCGAAGATGTGAAGCGGGCGGAGCCGGTAGTACCTAGTACCTAGTTTCCAGTACCGAGGGAACTCTGATCAAGGTGCTGTCTTGGAAAGAAACGGCCTTCAGCTAGGTCGTGCCATACTGAATCAGAGTCTCCCAAGTAGCCAGTTCCCAGTCGGTTTGACCAGACAGGATACCTGGGTACTGGATACTAGCTCCGAACCCTACTCAACCTGGTGTTTTGCCGTGTAGCCGTCGCGATAAACCAGCTGGTACTTCACTTCTTTGCCTTTCTGATTATGGATCTTCAACGGCTGTCCGTCCGGCGCCACCAACTCGACCTTGAGCTTGCGGTAGGTGCCATCCAGCTTTGAGTCCGTGGGGTGATAGGCAATGGTGTACTGGTTGCGCAGGGAAGCTCCGATATCGCGATAAATATCCGGCAACTCGCCCTCGAAGCGCGGGAAGTAGGCCTTGCCGCCGGTCAGCTTGGCGAAGGTTCGCATCTGGTTATCGGCCTGCAGGTAGTCCATCATGGCGGCGGAGACGTCGGGATTCATCCCGTAGTGCGACTCCACATATTCCCGCCACATGAAGCCGATGCTGACCGGGAAGATGGTGACATCTTTCGTCGCCTTGACCTTCTGCATGATCTGGTCCAGCGTGAGCTTGCTGAAGGTGTCGCGCCCGGTGGAAACCACCACAATCGCCTTGCGCCCGGGGAGGCGGTCCAGCCGGTCGAGGGTGTCGGAGAGAGCGTCAAACAGATTGGTTTCGCTGAAGCCAGGAATGCGCAACTGGTTCAGAGCACCGAAGACGGCCCGCTTGTCCTGGGTAAAGTCCACCAGGATATAAGGCTTCATGTCATAAGAGACCACCGCCACCCAGTCATTCGGCTTCAGGGAATTGGCGAAATAGTAGGACGCGTTCAGGGCGTCGTACATGAAGGAGTAGTTAGTGGCCGCAAACTCTACCAGCAGCACCGCGGTGATGGGAGCCTCCGACTGGTTGAAACTGGTTAAGTTCTGCTGTACCCCGTCTTCGAACACCTTGAAATTGTCCTTTTTCAGGCCGGGAATGAACTGTCCTTCCTTGGTAAGCGCCATTACGTCCAAAGTAACTAGTGGGACGTTGACCTGGATGGAGTAGTCCGGCATCCCAGGCACTTTCTTGGGTGCGGGAGGAGGCGGCGGAGGCGGTTCTTCCTTCTTTTTGGGGACCGCGATGGGGCCAATATCTCCTTGCGGACCACCAGCTTCCGGCGGGGCTTGCTCGGTAGGCTTCTGTTGCTGCTGGCTGGAACTTTGGTCTTGGGATTGCGCCCCGGCCAGCGCCAGGCTAGTAAGCAGCAGGCAGAGAACGGCAAACAGGCTAACTGCCCGCAGGGCAGGCCTTTGCCCTGGGGAACAGGACGATGGCAGACTCAACATGAATCCCTCTAGACGAGACTCTCTCTGTGCTAGTATAGATGCACTCTGACGCGATTTGGATAGATATCGCGGCGGCCTACCTCCCCGACATTTAAAAACCTGGCTCCAGACTTCAGCATGCGGAGTCTATCCAGACAGAGTAGCTGGATGAAAAATAAGAATTTTGCGCCCCTGGTTGTGTTCAGTTTGTTTCTGTTGACGGTCGCCGGTGTTGCCAGCGACCTGTCCCTGAAAACCAAAATTCTGCCATTGAGCCAGATCCACGCCGGCATGCGTGGGGTCGCTTACACCGTATTCCAGGGAACTACGCCTGAGCCGATGGAAGTGGAGGTTCTGGGAGTTCTGAAGGATGTAAACGGCCCTAAGGGCGACGTGATCTTAGTGCGCCTGCACGGCCCCAAGGTGGAATACACCGGCGTGGTCGCCGGCATGAGCGGCAGCCCGGTTTACATTGACGGCAAGCTGGTGGGCGCATTAGCGTTCCGTATCGGCGAGTTCTCCAAAGAGCCTATTGCCGGCGTCACTCCTATTCAGGAAATGCTGGAGATCAGCGAACTGGACCGCAGCAAGCCGAATGACATCCAGCCCGCCTCCGCCAAGGCGCCGCAGGTAACCACCAAGACCGCTTCGCCCGGTGTCGCTTCCGCGCCTGCGGGGTACAAGGACTACCTAACTCCGATCGAAACCCCGCTGGTGTTTACCGGCTTCAGCGATCAGGCCTTCCAGCGTTTCGCATCGCAGTTCCATGCTGCCGGCATCGTGCCCGTAATGGGCGCAGGTTCGGTGAGCCCGGATGAAAAACAGCCTGAGCCGCTAGTGCCTGGTTCCTCCATCAGCGCCGTGCTGGTGCGTGGTGACATGAATATTGCCGCCACGTGCACCGTGACTTATCTGGATGCCAGCCACCTGCTGGCCTGCGGCCATCCCTTGATGCAGTTCGGCAATGTGAACCTGCCCATGGATAAGGCGGAGGTGCTCGCCACTCTTCCCTCCCCCGCAAACGCTTTCAAGATCGTCAACACCACCGAGCAGGTCGGCTCGTTCGTACAGGACCGCCACAACGGCATCCTGGGCGTGTTCAACAAGCAGCCGCAGATGATTCCGGTGACGCTGAGCATTCACGGCGTCACCAGCCCCAAAACGTTCCACTATGAGGTGCTGGACAACAGCAAGCTGACGCCGCTGGCCATGATGGCCACCGTTTTCAGCGCCCTGCAGGGGGTGAACGAATACGGCGAGGACACCACATATCGGCTGGAAGGCCGCATCAAGGTTAATGGTTATCCTGAGGTGGAGTTGCGGGACATGTTTGCTCCCGGCGATGGCGGCCAGCCTACTGGGGTGATGGTGGCGCTTTCACTGGGTGACCGCTTCAGCCGCATTTTTGATAATTCCTACGAGGTGCCAAACCTCCGCAGCGTGGACCTGAGTTTCGACCTGGTGAACGACCGCCGCTCTGCCCGCCTGGAGAGCGCTCGCACCGACGCAACCGAAGCGCGGCCGGGTGACGAAGTTATGGTGGAGGCGGTGCTGCGGCCTTATCGCGGTGAGCGCATTGTGCGCAGGATTCCTATTCGCGTTCCTACTTCCTCTTCCAAGGGTGCGCTGCGCATTCTAGTGAGCGATGGCGATACTCTGGACCGAATCCGCAGCAGCGGCCTGCCTATGGGTCGCCAGCTCGATCTGGGCTCCATTATTGCCGTGCTCAACAAAGAGCACTCCAATGACCGCCTCTATGTTTCCCTGCTGGAGGCTGATCCAGAAGCCATGGTGCAGGACAAGGTAATGCCCAGTCTGCCGCTTTCAGTGATGAACGTCATGGATGGCATGCGCGGCACACAGGACATGGTGGTGCTGGGCGAGTCTTCGGTAAATGAAGCCTCTACCCCGCTGGATTACCAGGTCTCCGGGGCGCAGATCATTGCTTTGACAATAAAGTAGTTGGTAGCTAGTAGCTGGTAGTTAGTAGCTCGTGCTACCAAACGTTGCCAAATCGCCAACTACCAACTACAAACTACCAGCTACCTTTTGGGGTCCCGCGCCCATACGCAGAGTGGCTGCTTCCCGTGATACTCTGAGCTTTCCCCCAATGTATTTAGAGGCCGCAAGCAAGATGCCCAAATTCCTCGCGCTTTTCGTCATCATTCTGGCTACAACCCTTGTCCTGGCTGAAGGCACCCGCACCTGGGAGCAATCGAGCTTTGACGATTTCGAGAAAGGCACCGCCAATGGCGTGGCCATCACCAGCGACGGCGCGCTGGAGCTGGCGCCTTCGTTCCGCTCACTGTACGTCACCCCGTCCACCTATACCTGGGCCATGGACACCGACAGCGAAGGCAATGTTTATGTTGCTGCCGGCTCTCCCGCCCGGGTTTATCGCATCACGCCGCAGGGAAATGCCAGCGTGATCTTCGCGCCGCAGGAACTGCAGGTGCAGACGCTGGTGGTGGGACCGCGAAACACGATTTATGCGGGCACCTCGCCGGATGGCAAGGTCTACAAAATCGAGCGCAAGAAGGCAGCTTCCGGGGCCGCCGACCAAGGCCAGGCCGCCTCAGACTCCAAGAGCACATTCACCGTTGACCCGAATTATTCCTCAACCGTTCTCTTCACTCCCGGCTCTAAGTACATCTGGAATCTGGCTCTGGACAAGCAGGGCAACCTGTACGTGGCTACCGGCGACCATGGCGAGATCTTCAAGGTGGCGCAAAATGGCGAACATTCGCTGTTCTTCAAGAGCGACGACGCCCACATTCGTGTCCTTGCCTTCGACTCCAAGGGTAACCTGATCGCCGGTTCCGACGGCAGTGGTTTGGTTTATCGCATTTCCCCCGATGGCCAGGCTTTTGTTCTCTATAGCGCCCCCAAGAAGGAAATCACGGCCCTGGCCATTGATGCCAAAGGAAACATTTACGCCGCCGCAGTGGGCGAGAAGCGTGGCCAGCCGGGTGGCGGTTTGCCTGTCCAGGTGCCGGTTGTCCCCGTGCCTTCCGGCCCGCAGATGGGCTTGACTGTCAGTGCCGGGCCGTCAACTCCTGCCCCTATGGTCTCGGTTCCCAGCTTCCCTACCGCTGGGGGATCGGAAATTTACCGCATTGCGCCTGACGGGTCGCCGCTCACGGTGTGGAGTTCGCACGACGATCTGGTCTACGCCCTGGCCTTCGATCATGCGAACAGGCTGCTGGCCGGCACCGGGAACAAGGGCCACATTTACGCTATAACCGGCAACGATGAATTTACCGACCTGCTGAAAGCTCCGGCCAACCAGGTAACTGCTTTTGCCAAGGCGCCGCAGGGCGGGCTGTACGCGTGCAGCAGCAACTTCGGGAAGGTGTTCGTGCTCGGGTCGCAGCCGCAAACCGAGGGCACATACGAGAGCGATGTTTTCGACGCGCACATCTTTTCCCGCTGGGGCCGCGCCGAGGTGCGCTCCAGCGGCCCGGTGGACTTTTACGCCCGCAGCGGCAATGTAGATAATCCCGACCGCAACTGGAGCACATGGCAGAAGGTTGACCTGCTTAACCAAGGCACGGTCTCCATTCCATCGGCACGGTTTGTGCAGTGGAAGGCGGTGCTTCACGCCGGCCACACTTCGGCCAGCGTAGACAGGGTGGTCGTCAATTACCTGCCCAAGAACGTGGCTCCCGAGATTGACGACGTGGTGGTGCAGGTGGGCATGCGGTATCAGCCCATACCCAAGCCTCCTGTCGAAGCCGGCGGCGCGGGCGGGCCTCCCCCCGGGAATACGCCCCTTCCCCCGCCGATTCACGACCGCGATTCCATCGCCGTGCACTGGACGGCACACGACGACAATGAGGATCAACTGGTCTACTCGCTTTACTATCGCGGCGATGGCGACACCCGCTGGCTGCTACTGAAGAATGGCCTGGACGACCGCTATTATTCGTTCGACGCCAGCCTTCTGCCCGATGGCGGCTATGCCATGAAGGTGGTCGCCTCGGACGCGCCTTCGCACTCACCCAATGAGGCGCTGACCTCTTCCCAGGAGAGCTCGCGCTTCGAAGTGGACACCACGCCGCCGGCCATTCAGGACCTGCGCGGGACTGCTTCCGGCGGGCAGTTGCGCGTAACCTTCCGCGCCCTGGACAGCTTTTCACCCATAAAACGAGCGGAATACTCCATTGACGCCAAGGACTGGCAATACATCGAGCCGGTGGGCCAGATTTCCGATTCTAAAACGGAAAGCTATGACTTCAGCATTCCCCTGGCCGCGGGCGACCCCCAGGAGCACATCGTCGTAGTCCGCGCCTACGACCGCTTTGAGAACATGGGCGCCGCCAAGTTTGTGGTGAAAGCTGCTTCTTCGCAGCCGGGAAAATAAGTGGCCAGCTACAATCAGGCATTCACCGGTTGATCATTAACCTTTGTGGCGCGGGCGCCCTCGCCCGCGGCTTTTGATGGCGTGCTTTGCCAACATCAACTATGGCTCGGAATGAGACCACGCTGAGGGCGGGACGCCCTTAGGACAGCCGGCGAGACGCCGGCGCTACACACCATTCGCGGGCGCCCGTGCTTCCTTGTGGTAGAGACGTTACTTGTAACGTCTCCCTTCGCCTCCTTGCCGCTATAATCGCCTTTCAGTTAAGAGCTAAAGGCCAATAGCTGCTTCTTCATGTCCTTCGAACTTTTCGTCGCCCGACGATACCTGCGTGCCAAACGCAGACAAGCTGTCATTGGCGTCATTACCGCCATTTCCATCGCCGGAGTCGCTGCCGGCGTAGCCTCGCTCATCATTGCCCTCTCCATTACTAACGGCTTTCGCACTGACCTGCAGCAGCGCCTTCTTGGCGCCACTGCTCACATCAATCTGATGCGCGTGCAGAGCCAGGGCATCACCAACTGGAGGCAGCTTCTGGCCAGGATGCTGCGGCAGCCGCACGTTGTCGCGGGGGCGCCGGCCATCTACGAACAACTTTTGATTTCGCGCGGCGCCCGTGCCCAGGGCGCTGTGCTCAAGGGGATTATTCCCGCTGATGAGCGCAAGGTCAGCGACCTGCTGGGAAGCATCAAGCAAGGCTCTGCCGCCGAGCTCAGCGAAGCGCAAGCAGCCCCGCCGGCGGCCTCGGCTTCGCCTTCCTCCCTGGAGGCGGCGCGCCAGCGCGTGCAATCTTTGCCGCCTATCGTCCTCGGCAAAGATATGGCCGACCAGCTCGGCGCCACCGTTGGGTCCGTCGTGCTGGTTACCAGCCCGCAGGGAGAGCTCACGCCTTTTGGCCTGGTACCGAAATTCCAGAATTTCCGCGTGGTGGGAATTTTTGAGTCCGGCTTCTACGACTACGACAGCTCCTGGGCCCTGACCAGCCTCTCCGCCGCGCAGAAATTGTTTGGCCTGGGAGATGAAATTGCCGTGCTTGAATTCAAGGTGGATGACATCTACCGCGCCGCCCAGATCGGCCAGGAACTGGAGAAAGCGGCGGGCCAGGGCTTCATGACCACCAACTGGATGGAGCAGAACCGCGCTCTCTTCCGCGCCCTGCGCCTGGAGCAGGTGGTCACTTTTATTACCATCGGGCTGATTGTGTTCGTGGCGGCGCTCAACATCCTGATCTCGCTCACCATGATGGTGATGGAGAAGACGCGCGACATTGCTGTGCTCATGTCCATGGGCGCGCGCAAGCGGCAGATTCGCCGCGTATTTGTCACCCAGGGCGTGCTCATCGGCGTGCTGGGAACCATAATCGGCCTAGTCGTTGGCTATGTGCTTTCCTGGGCCGGCGGCCACTACCATCTGATTTCGCTTTCGCCGGAAGTCTATTCCATTGACTATGTTCCCTTCGCGCCCACCGTGCTCGATGGCGTGCTGGTCGCGGCGGTGGCGTTGGCCATTTCCTTTGTGGCTACCATCTATCCTTCCTGGTCGGCGGCGCGGATCGCGCCCGCGGAAGCGCTTCGTTACGAGTAGCTCCAGCCCCGAAGACGGAAGAGTTCTTGTGAAACGTTCTTTCGCCCCGCTGGGGCTATGAATTTACTCCACTTTGTACCCCGGACGTACGTCCCGGGCTACATTCTGGTGCCGCTCCGCGGCTCAAGAATGAAGGTACTGTTCCATCGCCGTCTGAATTTCTGAGTTCTCACCCAGACTCCGAAGCCATGGGTAAGCAGCGTAAAGCAAAGACGCAAGTCCCGTGGGTACGGCACTCGTCGTCTGCTCGCGCAACGGCTCAGCGGCGTGAAATGCTGACTCCTGACTCCTGACAACTAATTCCTTGTTCCAAAAACAGCGGCTCATCCACCATATGCAAAAACCACTTCTCCATTACCACGTTCCTCGCGAACCACGGCATCCGCAGCAGGCGCCGCGCAATTCCCGCCACCATTTTGGGCGAAAGCTGGCGACCCACGGCCGTGGCCCAGTCGCCCCGGGTATGGCCATAACGCTGGCGCAGCAACCCCACGTACGGTTCCAGCTTCTCCCGCCGGTAATCTCCCGCCGCATCGTTAATCACTCTTGCGGCCAGCAGCCCCGATTCAATCGCCGGGCGAATGCCCTCCCCACTCTGTGAGTAAGCCAGCCCCGCGGCATCGCCGATAAGCATCACACCGTCGTCCACCAGCTTGCGCGTGGTCTTGGAATAAATGAGGTAGGCATGGCCCAGGATTGAGGCCGGAAGGTCAAACGCCACCTTGCCCGTGCGCCTGAGAAACGCGAGAAACTCGGCAACGTGTCCCGACAGACTGCGCCGGTCCAGCCGCCCCAGCCCCACATTCAACACATTCCCTTTGCGGAAGCACCAGCCGTAGCCGCGCATGTCGGCGCAGAAATAGAGTTCCGGAATCTCGGGCTTGATGGAGCAAGCGGCCTGCTGACGCGCATCCATTTCGAATTCCGCCTCCTGCGCCACGACAATTTCCTCGCTCCCCATTTTGGCGCCCAGCTGCCTGGCCACTGGGCAGAAGTGTCCACCAGCCCCCACCACGAGCCGCGCCTTTATCTCCCCATTCACCAGCCAGGCGTCGTTCTGTCGCCCCATGCTTTCGAAGGCCACGCCCTGCAGCGCAGGCGCGCCGCAGCGCTTCAGCAGGTAGTCGTCAAATTCAAAGCGGCGGATGCCATAGCTGACCGGGCTTCCATAGTTGGTCTCAATTTCGGGATCGCCCATGCGGCTGGTGCGAAACCCGCAAATGGGCTGGAAGGCGCGCCCGCGCGCGTAGTCGGCGGGGTCAAGCTGCAATTCGCTGATTATCTGGGGCGTAATCCAGCCGCCGCACACTTTGTCGCGGGGGAAGGTCTGCCTGTCAATGATGAGCACGTCGAGGACTGAGCCGCGCAGTGCCCAGGCGCACGACGAGCCTGCCGGCCCCCCGCCTACGATCAGCACGTCACAAATTTTCATTGCGCGCGTCCCCGGTTACGGGCGTAACATGGTCTGCAGCATTTTCGCACAATTAAATTTTGCCTCGGCTACATCCGTTTTCCGGGCGGCAGCATCTCACGATTCCGGTTGCGCCATTCCTCACGTTCTGCCCGGAGCACGGCCGCTTAGGCGCCGAGCGCCGGGGCGTCACAACCTTCATAACAGCTGAAAGGAGCACGTCATGGCTCCGCTTATTGAAGCTGAACGCTGGTGCGAGCAGGTAGTTGCCAGGAGCCTGGTGACCGCACGCGTCGTGGATTGCCATCGTCCCGCCGTTTCCATCTGCCCCGGTTGCGGCAGCGGCCTGTGCGAAGAGCACGCCGTGATCTGCCCAGACTGCGGAGTGAGCTTCTGCGTTCGCTGCGACCACGTGTGCCACCGCCAGGCACAGGTGGCGTAGTCCTGCCGAGGACTGCCGGATAGCCGCCAACTTCAGATGCTACCTCAGTCTGCCGCCTGCATCCGACCCGCACTCTGGGGCTGCGGCTGGTAAAGATACGCCCGGGTCCAGGGAATCGCCTTGCACTGCGGGCCCGCGAATACCACCTGAAACAGCTGCATGGAGCCAGCACGGAACGCGGCCACCGAGCCGGCGAGGTACAGCCGCCATATGCGCACAAAGCGGTCGTCGAACATCGTAGCCACCTGCTGCCGCGAACTCTCGAAACGTTCCAGCCAGTGCTCCAAGGTGCGGGCATAGTGCAGGCGCAGATTCTCGACATCGAGCACGGCAAAGTCCGAGGGCTCGAGTATGTCAGCCACTTCGCGCAGGCTGGGTGGATAGGCGCCGGGGAAAATGCGCTTGCGAACCCAGGCGTTCAGCGGCCGGCGCTGGTTGCGACCGATGAAGTGCAGCAGCCCGCGCCCGCTGTCGCCAATGGTTCGGTGGATCACCTTGCTCATCTCCCGGTAGTGCTCCCGCCCCACGTGCTCCAGCATGCCCACTGAAACGAACGCGTCAAAGCGGCCGTAGATGTTGCGGTAGTCGTCCTCGATGAATTCCACCCGGCCATCCAGGCCCTCCTGCTGCGCCCGCCAGCGCGCGTAAACAATCTGCTCGTGCGAGATGTTGAAGGCCTTGACTTTCACGCCGTAGTGCCGGGCCATGTGCAGGGCCAGGCTGCCCCAGCCGCAGCCTGCCTCTACTACCCGCTCTCCGGGCCGCAGCCACACCTTGCGGCAAACGTGGTTCATCTTGGCAAGCTGCGCCTCCTCCAGCGTCGCCGAAGGTTCCGGAAAATAGGCGCAAGTGTAAACCAGGTTGCGATCGAGCCAGAGCTGGTAGAACTGATTGCCGAGGTCGTAATGATGATGGATGTTGTGGCGGGACCCGAGCCGAGTGTTGCCCTGGCTCAGGCGCAGCCACCATGAAGCCAAACGCGGGTACCAGGAGGAGTTTCCGCGCGCGGCCATGGGGCAATACACGGCATCCAGCAGCGTAAGCAGGCCGCCCTGAATTTCCACCGCGCCATCGGCGTAGGCCTCGCCGAATGCGACTTCCGGATTCACAACAATGCGCATCAGGGTGGCGCGATCATGGATGACCAGGCCGGCGACAACGTGTCCATCCTTCGGCCCAACCGCCGGGCCGTCTTTCAGCGCGATGCGGACGGACGGACTGCCGATGGCGGCATATAACTTTTTCAGCAGCCAACGGTCCGTGGAGGAGAACATGCGAGCGCCAGACATGGCCTCTCCTTGCGCCAGCCTTCGCCGGCGAACGTAGCAGGTTAATCCGTTGCGCTGGCCCTAGTAAATCCCTAATGCACCGAATGGCATGCATCTCAATTTCTGTGGCAGGCGCGGCAGGCTAATTTGCAATTTCGTTTGCTGACTGAATGCTGAGTACTCGTGCTGACTACAAAGCACGGCCGACAGAAGAGTGCCTACTCGCACCTAAGGGCCATAATGGGATCCACCCGGGAAGCCCGCCGTGCTGGGATGTAACACGCTCCCAGGGCAACGAATGCAATCAGCGCCACCGCGGTGACGAAGACCAGCCACGGGGACACCGAGAATCCCTGGAACGCGCTTGCCAGCACACGGGGAACGGCGGCGGATCCCAGGACGCCAAGCAAGAGCCCGAACCCAGCCAGCCTGGCTCCCTCCCCCAATACCAGGCGCAGAATGTCGTGCCTGGCAGCCCCTAAAGCTACGCGGATTCCAATCTCGTGCGTGCGCTGTAGTACCAGGTAGGAGATGACGCCATAGATGCCGACCGTGGCCAGCACCAGGGCCAGGCCGGCGAAAATTCCTAGCAATTCGCCTATGATCAGCGAACCTGCGCCTCCGCCCTGGCTGTACATCACCTGCTCCATGGTCATGAGGTTGCTGACCGGCTGGTCTTGGTCTATGTCCCAAACCGCCTGGCGCAGAGCGGGGACGAGCGCGCTGACTGCGGTGGCGCTTCGCGCAACCACCGACATTCTGGGCGCGGGAAACTGCAGATAACTGGCGTAGATTTGCGGATGGCCGGCGATTTGTCCCACCGACTCATCCACATTGCCGACCACGCCTATGATTTCCCGCCACACTGGAGGCCCCGAGCTGTCGCTGCCGAGGCTGATGTGCTGGCCCACCGGGGTGCCCACAGGAAAAAACTGCCGCGCGAGTTCGCGATTGACCAGGACCACGGGAGGCGCCTTCGCATTGTCAGAATTGGCAAAAGACCTACCCTGCAGCACCGGAATTCCCATGGTGCTGAAATACCCCCGGGTCACGATGTAATAGGTGGCTCGCGGCCGGTCGCTTTCCGGCAGGGGCGGCCGCCCGGCGATGGCAAACGGCAGTGCTTCCGTACCCAGTCCTGTCGGCAAACTGGAAGCCGCCGCGGCAGCCTGAACGCCGGGGAGTCCGCGCACGCGCTCAATCAGCTGCTGGAAAAATGCCCTCTGTCGCAGGGGACCGGAATATTCCCGGCTGCTAAGAGCCACTTCGGCTGTCAGCAGCTGTCGCGGGTTGAAACCGTGGTCACCCCGTATTTTCTGCTGGAACAGGCGAATCATCAGGCCGGCACCGGTCAGCAGCACGAGTGACACGGCAATCTCTCCCGCCACCAGCAGTTTTCGCGTCCGCATGCGGCTTTTGCCTGCGCTGCCGGTGCGGCTGCTCTCCCGGAGCGTGGGTTGCAGGCTGGGTTTGGTGAGCTGCAGCGCCGGCGCCAGCCCAAACACCAGGAGCGAAAGAATTGCGAGGGCGATTGTGAACATCAGGACATCGTTGTCCAATCCAAAGCGGATTCCCGCAACGACCTCGTTGAAACTGAATGCTGCTCGCAGAACGCGGATCCCGGCGTAGGCAAGTAATAAACCGAGACCTGTTCCGAAAGCGCAAATCAGCAAGTTTTCCGCCAGCAACTGCCGCACCAGCCGCAGCCGGCGCGCCCCCAGTGCGGCGCGGATGGCGATTTCCTGTTGTCTTCCGCTGCCGCGGGCTATCAAAAGACCGGCAATGTTGGCGCAGGCCACCAGCAGGACAAATCCGACTGCCGCCATCAGCAGCACCAAGGCCGGGCGCACTTCGGCATCGCGTACTTCAAATTCCTGCAAGGAGAGCAGCGCGGTTTCCCAGCCCTTGTCCGCCTCGAGATAGGTGTTCTCCAGGCGCTCGGCGATAGCGCTTATTTCAGCCTGCGCCTGCCGCACGGTAACGCCTTGGGCCAGCCGCCCGACCACAAAGAAGGGACGCAATTTTCGCCCTTCTGAACTTAGTTCGTTGGGCGTGAATACCAAGGGAGTCCAGGCCTGTGCTCCAAATATCCACAAATTGAACGAGGCCGGCATAACTCCGATCACGGTGCACACTTGCCCGTCCAGGTCCACGGTCTTGCCCAAAATCGCCGGATCGGCGGAAAACTTTCGCTGCCACAGCCCATGACTGAGAATTACTTCGCGTTCCCGGCCCGGCTGGTCCTCTCCTGGAAGAAATGTGCGTCCTTGCGCCGCTGCCACTCCCAGCAACTGAAAGAAATTGGCGGAGACGCGCATGCCCATGACGTGCTCTGGCGGCCCATAACCGGTAAAGGTGTAATCGTGCCAGGCATCCATGGCTGCCAGACCGCTGAACGACCGCGTCTGTTCCCGCCAGGAAAGGAAGTCGGGGGCTGACGCCGGCCGTTCCGTACTGTCCTCCAGACCCCGGCTGCGGCTCACAGAAAGCAGCATCATGACCCTGTCTGGATCGGCTACTGTCGGCTTGCGGAGCAGAATGCCGCTTATGGTGCTGAAGATCGCGCTGTTGGCGCCGATGCCCAGGGCCAGCGTGAGCACCGCCACGGTGGTAAAGCCGGGAGCTTTGTGCAGCGTGCGTCCGGCGTAGCGCAGGTCCTGCAGCAGCGTTTCCAGCCCAGGCAGGCCGCTACGATCGCGGTAGAGTTCCTTTGTCTGCTCCAGGCCGCCCAGGCGGATCAGAGCCTGCCGGCGCGCCTCTTCCGGCGTCATCCCAGCGCGCAGGTTGTCTTCAATGTGGAACTGCAGATTGCTCTCCAGTTCCTGCGCCAGCTCCCGCTCCCGCCGCTCTTTGCGGAACATGGCAGCCAACCTCACCAGAAATGCGCGCAGCTTTTGCATATCGGCTCCAGGTTACGGTGCTGCTAAAAACTATTTCCTGTTGAGGACTTCGCCTGATTCCTTCTACTCGTACCTCAGGGCCACTAGAGGATCCACTTTTGTGGCGCGACGCGCGGGCAAGTACGACGCGCCCACGGCCACCGCTGCTATGACCATGCAGACTACGGCAAACGTGACAGGATCAACAGGTCGAATTTTGAATAGCAAACTAGCGAGATAACGCGTGACCCCCAGTGCGCCCGCTAAACCCATGGCGAGCCCAAACAGCGTCGTCGCAACGGCCTCTCCCATGAGAAGACGCAGAATGCTTCCCGGCAGGGCTCCCAACGCCATGCGTATGCCAATCTCGTGCGTGCGTTGCGCGGCAAAATAGGCCATCACGCCATAGATGCCGACCACAGCCAGCAACAGGGCAAAGCCGGCAAAGATCCCCAGCAGCGTAGCATTGAAGCGCGGGGCGGCCAATTCACTCGCCAGGCGTTGATCCATGGTGGCGATGTCGAAAATAGGTAAGTTGGGATCAAGCTCGCCTAGCTTCTGTCGAAGCGCGACCGCCAGGGCGAGAGGGCTGGTCTTGCAGCGTAGTGCGACTATTGTGGTCTCCAATGTCTGCACGTTGAGAGTCGGATCATCCGCGGGCGCCGCATATGGGCGGTACAACTGCGCATCTGGCTCGCGGTCTAGTGCGGTGTGCCGCACATCTTCCACCACTCCGACGATCACATGCCACGGCCAGGTCGGGCCGCCCACACGTACCCGCTTGCCCAAGGGATCCTGGCCGGGAAAGAAGCGGCGGGCAAAACTGCGATTGATAATTACCGGCAGGTCGTGGTTCGTGCCGTCGCGCTCTTCAAAAAACCGACCCGCGACCAAAGCGATGCGCATAGCCCGAAAATACTCCGGGCTGACCGAGGTTGCCGGCACCGAGGGTGCCGCACCTGGGGGTAGCGGAGCTCCGCCTGCGAAGCGCACCGCCCATTCGCCTGCGTATCCTCCCAAAGGCAAGGCATTCGCCAGACCCACCACTTCCACGCCGGGCAAGCCTCTCAAGTTCTGCAGAAGCTCTTCCAGAAAAACCTGCTGTTGCGCCGGCTTGGAATACTTCAGCTCAGGCAGCTTCAGACGCGCGGTGAGCACCTGGTGCGGTTCGAATCCGGGATTAACGCTGGAAAGCAGAACAAAACTGCGCAACAGGAGCCCAGAGCCGGCCAGCAACACCAGCGCTAAGGCCAGTTCGGAGATAACCAGCAGCTTGCGCAGCTTGTGCCCGCCGCGCGCACCGGTCATGCGGAGGCTTGTGCGCTTCAAGGCTTCATTGATGTCTGGTTTTGAGGTCGCCAGCGCCGGCAATAGACCCGAGAGCAGGCTCACCAGAATCGTGACTGCGATGGTGAAGACAAGGACTGAAAAATCAAGGCTCATGGGGCCCAGGTGCGCCAGGCTTGGTGGCAGCAACCAGTGCAGCAGGCGGATGAGGATCACGCCAGCCGACAACCCCAGACTTCCTCCCAGGAGGGCGAGCACCGCGCTTTCCGTCAGCAGCTGCCGAACCAGCCGCGCGCGCCCCGCCCCTATGGCAACGCGAACGGCGAATTCCTGCTGCCGTGCCGCGGTGCGCACCAATTGCAGGTTGGCTACATTGACACAAGCAATCAGGAGCACGAATCCCACCGCCCCCAGCAGTACCAGCAACGCCGGTCGGGAGCTCCCCGCCAGTTCCTGCTGCAGCGCCGTGACCTGTACTCGCACGTTGCGCCGCCCCATACGCACAAAAACCGGAGATACCTGATTAAAGTCGCGTTCATTGATAGTCTGCAACTCGGCCGCGGCCCGCGCCGGTTTGACTCCTTTCTTCAGTCGCGCGAGCACATCGGTATCGGTCAGCCAATCCGCATTCCAATCAACCCGAGGAGAAAGCTGAAAGGGAATGAACACCTCAGGCGCGAGGTCAGGGTCAGGAAAGCGAAAGCCGGAGGGCGTTACCCCGACCACCGTAAATCTTCGACTATCGAGCGTGATCGCCTTGCCTAAAATGTGCGAGTCGAGCCCGAAACGCCGCTGCCACAACTCATGGCTTAAGATGGCTACCGCAGGGCCCTCAGGCAGGGTTTCCCGCGGCAGGAAGGCCCTCCCACGGACTGGCTGAACTCCCAGGGTTTGAAAGAAATCAGCGGTCACGGCGGCAGTTGTGATGTGCTCCGGCGGCCCAGCTCCGGTGAGATTAGACTCTTCGCCGCCATCGTAAGCCGCCAAATTCTCAAAAGAATGTGCTTGCAGTTTCCAATTGGTGTAATCGGGATTAGGAACCAGGGCGTTGTCGTGGTCCTTGCTCCAAATTTCGGTGACCCATACCAGCCGGTCAGGGTCGTGGTAGGGGAGCGGGCGCAGTAAGGCCGCGTTGACCGCGGAGAAGATGGCCGTGTTGGCGCCGATGCCCAGGGCGAGCGTGAGCACCGCCACGGTGGTAAAGCCGGGAGCTTTGTGCAGCGTGCGTCCGGCGTAGCGCAGGTCCTGCAGCAGCGTTTCCAGCCCCGGCAGGCCGCTACGATCGCGGTAGAGTTCCTTTGTCTGCTCCAGGCCGCCCAGGCGCATCAGCGCCAGCCGGCGCGCTTCTTCCGGCGTCATCCCCGCGCGCAGGTTGTCTTCAATGTGGAACTGCAGATTGCTCTCCAGTTCCTGCGCCAGCTCCCGCTCGCGGCGTGCCTTGCCGAACAAGCCGCCGAATCTCACCAACCACGCCCGGAGTAGCTTCATGCCTGCACCTTACCAACCACTTTGTGGCGCGGGCGCCTCGCCCGCGTCGGAGCGCGCCCCCGCGCTCGCCCATTCCTGCTAAGAAATTTTCGCTTCCGAGGTTCCCCCCTGACTCCTGACTCCTTTTCTCTTGTCTCCCAGAGCTCACGGGCTGAATGCTCACTGCTGAGTGCAGGCCCGCTGCCAACCTGGTATTAGGTACTGGGAACTGTTCCCTTCAAAAACCGCGCCACAATCGCCGTCGCCTGCTCCCAGTCCCGCGCCTCTTTTTCCAACTGCTTCTGGCCGGCGCGCGTCAGCTTGTAGTACTTCGCCTTGCGATTGTTTTGCGAAACGCCCCACTCGCCGCTGATGTAGCCTTCCTGCTCCAGTTTGAGCAGCGCGGGATAGAGCGTGCCGTAATTGAGCGCCAGCAAGTGGCCGCTGGTCTGCTCGATGCGCCGGGCGATGCCATAACCGTGCAGCGGCCCCATGGTCTCCAGTGTTTTCAGCACCATCAGCGCCAGTGTTCCCTGCCAGACGTCGGTTTTATCGCCCACCGCCCCTCCTATGGGCACACCATACAAAGTACGAACCACAGCATCGCACAATTCCTATGGGGTGGCAATAGGAATGATCGAAAAATTTCTGTCGGTCCGCAAGAGCAAACATGACAGCGCCCGCTGGCCTTGTCGCCGATTGGCCGGTTTCGGAGTATGCTTTCTCCTCGAAAAAGAAGGAGCCTTCATGCAGCTCTCGCGCCGTGGTTTTCTGCGTTCTGCCAGCATCGCCGCCGCCGCAACCGCCGTTCTCGAACTGCCGGCGCTGGCCGTCCCCCCTCAAGTGGAAGCCGCGCACAGGGGAGACATTCCTACCGGCGCCATTAAGCTCAGCAACAACGAGAACGCCTACGGCCCCTCTCCCAAGAGTCTGGCGGCGATGCAGGCCGCGGGGGCGGAAGGCAACCGCTATCCCGACCGCTACAACCACCAACTTGTGCAAAGCATTGCTGCGCTTCACCAGGTGAAGCCCGAGCGGGTGCTCCTGGGCTGCGGCTCCATGGACATTCTGCGCGCGGCTACAGCCGCGTTTCTGGGCCCGGGGAAGGCACTGATCATGCCCCAACCCACGTTTGAAGCCATTGCCGATTATTCCAAGCCTCTGGGTTCGCAAACCGTAAAGCTGCCCCTGGACAGCAAGTACGCGCACGACCTGGATGCCATGCTGGCCAGCGCGCAAAAACAACCTTCGCTGATTTACGTATGCAATCCCAACAATCCCACCGCCACCATCACGCCACGCAAAGATCTGGAAACTTTCATTGGCAAGCTGCCGTCCAACGCAGTCGTGCTGATAGACGAGGCCTATCATCACTTTGCCCTTGGCTCTCCGGGCTATGAGTCGTTCCTCGACCGGCCGGTGGAGGACGAGCGCCTCATCGTGAGCCGCACTTTTTCCAAGGTCTACGGATTGGCGGGAATGCGCATCGGCTACGCCATCGCCAGCGGCGAAACCCTGAAGCGCCTGAGCGCGTTCCGCTCCGAGGAATGCCAGAACACAGCCGGAGTGCGAGCCGCCATCGCCGGACTTGCCGACCAGGACTACGTGCGGATGGCCATTGCCCGCAATGCAACTGACCGGCAAGAATTCTTCAAGCAGGCCAAAGCGCGCGCGCTTAACCCGATTGACTCGCAGGCCAATTTCATCATGATGAACGCCTCGCGGCCAGACCCGGCGGTGATTGACTACTTCCAGAAGAACAACATCATCATCGGGCGCAAGTTCCCACCCATGGACAATTACGTGCGCATCTCTCTGGGCAAGCCGGATGAGATGCGCCGGTTCTGGCAGGTCTGGGACGAGATGACGCGGGCGATTCCGGCCACCAGCTAAGTCATTTTCCGACAGCCTGATTGGCGGCGCTAAACTCAAACTACGGATTTATCGCGGTGGACGAGGGCAGGACTTCAGGCGCAGGCTTCGCACCATTGGTGGGCAGAGGAAGGTGCAGGCTCGGCGGCTGCTTCCGCCGCCGGGCCGATGGCAAATACCGACGTCAGATTGGTGAGTTCCAGCACCTCGGCGACCGGCGCCGAAGGCCGCATCAGCTTGAGTTCGGTGCCCAGGCCGTTCACGCAGGTGTGCAGAAACACAAGCGTGCCCAGGCCGCCGGCGTCAATGCGGTCCACGCGAGAGAGGTCAAGAACAATGGCCCTCTTGCCCAGCTCGCAAAGCACCGCCTCGCGCAGCGCGGAAAGAGCGTTGCCCACGACGATCCTGCCGTCGCAATGAAGTATGGCCGTCTCCCCGGTTCGTTCTATCCTTATGTTCAGCATTCTGAACTCCTCTATTCTTCTATACCATCCCATACGCAAATCTGTCGTTAAGAGTTCATTAAAATGTGCCGTAGTCAGCTCAATCTGCAGTAATGGACGTCTCAGGGGGACAGAAGTTAGCTAAAACAGTAAGCTTTCGTGTCGGCGGACCTTGAAGTGAGCTGCAATCCCCTGCAGAGTCGAGACTTACCGCTGGCTGGCTTCACCAGCGGCCACGCGCTGGTTGAACTTCGCCGACTGATTGCGCGGAATGCTCAGCGACTTCCAGCGCGCGTGCTGCAAGTGCTTGGCCAGGAAGACGATCTGCCCTATATGGTAGGCGTAATGGACGATTTGGCGATTCACCGCCTGCATCACCGAATGGGCTTCACCACGAATGGTCACCTTGCGTTCAACATCGGCCGAGTTCAGCGGTTCCACCGCCTCGAACAAACAGCCCGCCTCCCACATCTTGATCAGCGACTCCCGTGTGGCGGGCGGCTCGTCGAACTCGCTGTCGCGATTGCGGTCCGGTTTTTCGCCGTCGCCGGTCAGAAAGTTGGTCCAGCGTGAGCGCATGTTACCCGCTATGTGCTTCACGATCTGGGCAATGGAGTTCATCTCTGGATCGAGTGTCGCCAGCAACTGCTCATCGCTGACCTGCGCGATCGCCTCTTCCCCCAGCTTTTTGTAGTAGCGAAACAGCGCGAGCGAATCCTCAACGTAATCGGTGGTGAACTGGAGCGCCATGCGGGTAATTTTACGGCACAGCGGGAAATCTAAAGATGAAGAACTAACCACATTTACCCGCATGAGATTGGTTAAGAGATAGCGGCGATTTCTGCGGGCGGGTGTGGGGCACCCGCACCCTGCAGATGTGGGAAACCCGCGCCTTTCAGTCCATCAGAGAAAAGGCCTGATCGCAGCGGAAGGCGATGGCGTACTTGCCTTCAGGAACGAGTTCGTCCACACGGGCCACTTCGCCGATGCCGCTCAGGCGGATGCTGCGCTCCAGGCGCGATTCCAAAACCAGCACCAACTCGCCGCGCAGGCCCACAGGCAGCATTTTCTCCGCCAGCATGAGCACTCCATCCTTGCTCACATTCTGGGTGACGCCGCACAATTTCTCATTCTCGGCCTGGAGCGGGTGGACACAGGCAGGCTGCTTCAGCGGGAAGCGGCGGCTTTTGCGACGTTCGGTTTCGTGCATGTGAGCTGAGCTGCGCCCCCGCAGCTTACCTCGGCCAGAGCCGTACATCATCTTCCGGGGCAGGGTGCGGCGTCCACAATTATTTGCACAATGCGCATTATCCTGCTTTCACAAACAGCGCGTAAGTGATTTGAAAGATTCGGGAAAACCTGACAGAGCGGCGAGGCGAGCTACTCGACCACCAAGGTGCCGCGAGGTTCCTCAGCGTGCTCACGGGCGGGATTCTTGCGCGATCCCTGGGGCGAGGAGCCGGGAGCGTTATCCGCCTCGGCTTCGCGGTGGCTGAGGGCGTAGAGCACCAATTCCACCCGGCCGGAGATGCCCAGCTTGTCGAAGATGCGGAATAAATAGTTCTTTACGGTGTGCTCGCTGAGGTTGAGCTGCTTGGCGATTTCGCGGTTGGTGAGACCCTCAGCCACGCAGGAGACCACCTGCTCCTCGCGCTTACTAAGCAAGCTCTTGCCCTTGGCGTTGACAATGTGCAGCGGGGCCACCTGGCCCAACGCCTCCAGCACAAACTGCAGTTCGCCGTTATTGGCCCAAATCTGCCCCTGATGCACGCAGACGATGCACTTGCAGAGCATCTTGAAGGATTGAGAGCGGCAGAAAATGCCGCGCGCGCCGCCGCGGAAGGCATCCACCACCAGATCGCGGTCAGAGGAATCGAGCAGCAGGATGGTACGGGTGCGGGGATGGGTGGCGCGGAGTTCGCGCAGCAGCTGAAAACCGCTGAGGGGGCCATCCTGCAAATTGGCGCTGATGACCGTCACCTGGGCCTCTTCCTGCTTCAGGAGGCCCATAACCTCGCTCATGCTGGTGGCACAGCCCACCACGCGGAAGTTGTTGTTGCGCTGCAAGGAGCTGGTAAGAAGCTGACAAGCCATGCGGTTCTCATCGGCCACCAGCACGCTGATGGCTTTCTCCGATTGTGGGACCGCATGCACCGACACCGAACCTGCTCCTGTTGCTGCAAATTGTAACGGCGACCCCAGCTAGCTTACAAGGGAATTGCCCTTGAGGGCTGAGGGTAACCACCAAAAACAACAGCACTTCTGGGCCAGTCTACGGCCAGTTGAAGGATACCACCAGAGTAAGAAGGTTCAAGGTTACTATGGTTCGGCGGCTGAAGCCAGCTTGCAACGCTAAATACATGATTTGGAATGTCTTTACAGCTGGCAGCCGCTCTCCTGGTCCTGTCTACAATGGCAACCGTCAGGCTACACTTCTGTTGGGGCTTGAGGTTGTTCTTCTCTAAGTCGTAAGACTCCAACACTAGTCCTGGCCATGGAAGAACATACCTCAGCTTCCCTGTGAATCCTTTAGCTCAGAGAGGGGTACCCACCCAGCATCGGTTTGGAGACAAGCATCCAGTTGTGGGTAGATGCGCAAAAAGGTAGTTTAGTGGTGTGCAGGATAGCCCCTGAAATAACGGGGGACGAACGGAAAAAGGGAAACTGTTGATGAGCACGGCGGTGGGCCTGCATCCAATCAAGTTGCACACCCCTAGCCAGGGCGAGGGCGAGGACCGAGAAACGGCGGGCACGCAGGTGCAGTGGTATGCCGCTTACACGCGTTCGCGCCACGAGAAGGTGGTGGCGGAAACGCTGGAAAAACGCACCGTGGAGCACTTCCTGCCGCTCTATGAGACGGTGCGGAAGTGGAAAAACGGCCGCTTCAAAGTGCAGTTGCCGCTGTTTCCCGGATACCTGTTCGTGCACATAGCCCTGAGGGATCGGTTGCGGGTGCTGCAGGTGCCGGGGGTGGTGCGACTGGTGGGATTCAATGGCGTGCCTGCGGCGCTGCCGCAGGCCGAAGTTGAGATTATTCGCAGCGCGCTATGCAAGGGTGTGGAAGCCGAACC
>DATJFA010000255.1:0-2830 GCA_035496015.1 Terriglobales bacterium
CTCTATGGGTGTTTGCATTAAAGGCTGTTCGTGCCAGACGAAGGCGCGTGCGCGAAACCATCGTTTTCTGTTTTTGTTGGGAGTGTTGGTATTGCTGGCAAGCGGCAATGCAGGGGCGCAATGCCAAGGCAGCTGCGTGCCGCCAAGCGCGCCGGCAACGCCGACGGCGCCGACAGTGGATACGGACGGCACCTTCAATGTCACCGTGTCCAATACGCTGGGGAGCTACGGGTATACGGTCTGGAGCTCAGGGCAAACGACCCAGGTGAATTCCGACCTGACCTCGACTCTTTCCATCTCCAAAGTGGCGGCCGGCAGCTACTCGTTCCGCGCGAAGAACTGCTACAAACAGGATAATACCTGCAGTGGCTGGTCGCCGTATGCGACGGTAAATGTGCTGCCACCGCCGGCCAATCCGACGATCGGTTTCACGGTAGCGACCTGCGATTCGGTGGCGATCAACTGGTCGCCCGGTGCCACGGGATATCCGGCGGGCCACGAGAAGCGGTATGACCTGTGGGAATCGACCGACGGCGGCGTTTCATTTCATCAGATTCTGGACCGCGTCAACACGATAGCGACCTCCTGGACTCATCCGAATGCGAATGGCGGCATCAACTACCGCTACCGCGTACGCGCCTTCTATCTTTTGAACGGCTACACCAGCGGCAAGACGCCCTGGATACAAACGGCAGTGTTCCAATGCACGGGCGGTTCGACAAACGATGTCACGCTCGATTACCAGTACGATGCGCTGGGGCGGATGATGCGCGTGTTGCAGGACGGTTCGCCGAGGATCGGCTATTGCTACGACGAGGCCGGCAATCGCTACGATGTGGTTGAGAACAGCGCGACCTGCCCGGGCGAACCGCCCGCGGAGATGTTAGCGCCGCCGACGGGGCTGACCGTCAGCTGGCAGACGGGGCCGTCCTATCTGATCCAGTGGAACCCGCTGGAAGGCGCCGTGAGCTACCAGTTGATGCTCAATAACGGGTTTCTGGCCACGGTCAGCGGCACGTCCTATTCCTCCAATTCCATCAGCGGAGGCATGCCGGCGGCGCCGCTGTGGGTGCAGGGCTGTACCGAGAACGGGGCATGCGGCGTCAAGGCCGATTTCTAGTCAGGGAGTTTTTCATGAGCTTTAAAAAAATTATCTCATTGAGCAGCGTGCTGCTCGGTTTTGCGGTGAATGTGCATGCGGTGCAGGACGGCCAGTTGGCGCCGCCCGAATTACGCATGCTGGATCCGATGAGCGTCAACCTGCAATCGCTGCAGACGGTGGCCTCGCAGGAGACGGTCTCGATCGGCGGCGAGCGCGGTTTGAGTCACAGCATCTCGATGCACACCAATCACTTCACCAACACGGGTGGCGGCTACGGGTACATCGACAAATACGCCGGTAATGTGAAATACGTTGTTTTCGGCACCCAGCCCGGTGTGGCCGGTTTCACGGGCACGCATTGCGATACGATCACCGGCAGCCAGGTGTGGGTGATGCGCGCCTTCGGGCCGGAAGGTTCCGAGGACTTCAAGGTGAAGATCAACGGCGTGGTCGATTGTCACATCACGACTACCATTACGTCCGGTTACACCTACGAGGCCTTGCGCGATCCGCGCAATGTGCTGGAGGTCAGCTCCGGCGCTCTGATCTGGACCAAGCCTGATGGCACCCAGATCTATTATGAACACGGGGGCAATGCGGTTTCCGCAGGCAGACTCTACAAGATCGTGTATCCGAACGGTTACACGATTGACATCGACTTTGGGAATGTCACCAGCAACACCGGTTTCCAGATAAAGTACGAGTACGATGGCAATTGGGGAACCTTGAGTTCTTCCAAGCAATCCCTGTTCAATCAATATCGAGCTTCGCTGCCCTACGGCTATGGGATGCAGATTCCCGGTTCCTGGCCGGATGAATTCGACAATGCCAACCCCGGCCACGTGCGCGCCATCAATCGCGCGGTCGACTATTGCACCACGGATGCGACCCAGACCTGTGGCGGCTTGAGTCACAGTTGGCCCGCCGCCACCTTCACCTGGCCGGGCGGCATGCCTCAGGCCATTTACCTCGGTGACAGCGTATTCAGCGTGCTGGACCCGGCCGGGCGCACCACTGAATATCATTACCAGGCGCAGGACGTGATGCTGATGGAAGACGGCGCCTACGCCGGCAACGTCAACGGCACCTACTTTCCGTATGCCCCCAACCAGATGTGGTCGCCGCGCATGGTTGGCATCAAGAGCGCGCAGAGCAGCATCGTCGACCGCGTCTACGATTACCGGACCAAGTTTGTGCTCTCCGGCAACGGTGGCACTAATTTCTGGAAACCGGTCAGCAATGAGGGCGAGGTCAAACACGCGAGCAGCCCGGAGGGCGATGCGAGCTATTCGCGGCAGCCGCGCCAGGGGGGAGAGGAAGCGACGACGAGCAACTCGCGCTACGGCACGACCAGCATTGAGCCCAGCCAATACCAAGGCACCATCAGCTTCGCGGTGGTACCTAAACGCGGGCAGTTTCAGTACGAAAGCAGCTTCCGCAATCTGATCACGGAGTTTATACCGACTGGCAGTCCCGAACCCCATGCGCGGTATGACTACGACAGCCGCGGCAATCTGATCAAAATCACCCGCCAGGAAGGACTTGCCGATGAAACCGTACGGCAAGCCGGTTACCCGGCGTCCTGCAGCAGCTCCACGCGCAAGACCTGCAACAAGCCGCTGTGGGTGAAAGACGCGCGCGGCCACCAGACCGATTACCCCTACCATGCGGCCTCGGGTCAGGTGGACACGGTCACCGGGCCCGCGGACGCCAACGGCATCCGGCCGC
>DATJFA010000256.1:0-5335 GCA_035496015.1 Terriglobales bacterium
AATCAGGTAAATGCGGTCGGGCCAGCCCGTGTAGGCCTTCTCGGTGGTGTTATCGAAACCATCCACCACCGCCGGAAACTTAATGCCCAGCTTGCGCACGCAGGTGCCCGCCACTTCATCGCGCTCCTGCTCGTTACGCGGACTGCGGAAGACCACACCCTGCTTGATGTTGCTCTCCATCTGCCACACGTCGCTGGGATGCGCCTCCAGGATATACACGGCCAGAAACTGCGCCCGATCCTTATATTGTTCGTACAGTTTGTTGAGGGCGGGAACCTCCCGCCGAAAAGGCGGTCAGGTATAGCTGCCGAAAACCAGCACCACCGGCTCTTTGCCGCGGAAGGAGGAGAGTTGCACCGTTTCGCTTGTGTGTAGCGCGCCCAGGGAAAAATCAGGCGCCGCCTGCCCCGGCTGCAGCGTACCTGCCCGGGCCCGCGTCCACAAGGTTTCAAAGGGCAGAACGAAATAAGCTACCACCGGCATTCTGGCCATGACTCGCCCGAAAGTTTCCGGGGGCTGGTGCATGGCCCAGGCAATGAACCCCACAAATACTACCCACAGCACCGCCAGAACAATGGCGGCACGAAGCAAAACACTGCGCATGGCGAAAGATTTTAGCGCACTATGGCTACTGGTTAGTAGCTGGTAGTTGAATCATTTCGCCTCCAGCTCTAGGCGGAACGGCTCTTGAAACCTTGAAACCTGCGAAACTTTGAAACCTGACTCCCGAAAACCCAAAACTTGAAACTTGAAACTCTCCACAAAACTTTCCCGAACCATCCCACCCCGGCTATCATCTTTACGATAAACGAGGAGGCCCCGATGAAGAAGCGCAAGCCCGATACGGTAGCCGTGCACGGCGGCTCGGAGCCGGAGCACAAGAGCGGCCCGCTGGCCACTCCCATCTTCCAAACCTCCACTTTCTCCGTTGAAGACAACGACGAGCAGCTCCGCGTCACCCACAGCGACAGGTTCTACACCCGCTATGGCAATCCCACCCACACGGTAGCCGAGAAGACCGTCGCCGAACTGGAAGGCGCGGAAGCGGCGCTGCTGTTCGCCTCCGGCATGGCCGCCATCACCACCACCGTGCTGGCCCTGGTGCGCTCGGGCGACCACGTCGTGGCCCAGGCTGACCTCTACGGCGGCGCCCTGAAATTTTTCTCCCAATGGCTGCCCAAGTTCGGGGTCGAGACTTCCTTTGTCGAGACCACGCGCGCCGACGATTTCGAGCGCGTCATCCGCCCCAATACCCGCATCATGTATCTGGAGTCGCCCACCAACCCCACGCTGAAACTGGTGGACATGCGGCGAGCGGTGGCCATCGCCAGGCAGCACGGCCTGACCACGCTCATGGACAATACCTTTGCCACGCCTGTGAACCAGCGCCCCATTGAATCCGGCGTGGATATCGTGCTTCACTCCGGCACCAAGTACATGGGAGGCCACTCTGACCTGATCGCGGGCGTTGCTGCCGGCCCAGAAAAGCTCATGCAGCAGATCTGGGAGGCGCGCACCACGCTGGGCGGCACCCTGGATCCGCACGCCGCCTTCCTGCTCCTTCGCGGCTTGAAGACTCTGGTAGTGCGTGTTGAGCGCCACAATCAGAACGCTCTGCGCATCGCCCAGTTCCTGGAGAAGCATCCGCGCGTCAAGCGCGTCAACTATCCCTTTCTACCCACGCACCCGCAGCACGCGCTGGCCACTAAGCAAATGAGCGGCGGCGGCGGCCTGCTCAGCTTTGAGGTAGACGGCACCGCCGACGAAACGCGGCGCTTCACCGAGTCGCTGCGCATGTTTGCCCTCGCCCCCAGCCTGGGTGGTGTGGATTCCCTGGTTACTCTGCCGGTGGTGACCTCGCACGCCATGGTCAGCCCGGAGGAGCGCAAGCGCATGGGCATCACCGACCAACTGGTACGCCTCGCCATCGGCATCGAGAATGCCGAAGATCTGATCGCTGACCTGGAGCAGGCGCTGGCCGTCGTCTCCCCCGCCAAGGAGCACGCCCATGCCGATTAGCGAACTGACGCACGCCGCCGCTGCGACAACGGCGAAGGTCGCCACCTTCGCCAAGCTCTTCGATCACTCTGTCATTCGCCCCGATGTCACGCGGCAGGAAGTCGTGGCCGGAGCCGAAACCGCCGCCCGGCTGCGCACCGCCACCCTTACGGTGCAGCCTCATTACATCCGGTTCGCCGCTCCATTCCTGAAAGGCACGGGTGTGCTTCTGGGCACTGTAGTAGGTTTTCCCCACGGCAACGAGACTCCCGCCATGAAGGAGTACCAGGCCAAGACCGTGCTCGACCTCGGCGCCGAGGAAATAGACATGGTCATGAACATTCCCGCGCTCAAGAATAGCGAAAAGGACGTGTTCCTGGCCGATATTCAGGGCGTGGTCCGGGCCGCTGATGGCCGCATCGTGAAGGTGATCCTGGAAAACTGCTATCTCACTCAGGAAGAAAAGCGCCGCGCCTGCCAGTGGATTGTTGAAGCCGGCGGTCACTTTGTGAAGACCGCAACCGCTTATGCAGCCGGCGGCGCCACGCTCGAAGATGTCCGCCTGATGCACGAAGCGGTGGCTGGCCGTTGCCAGGTAAAGGCTGCGGGCGGTGTGCGCCAGATTGGCGAAGTATTGGATTACTTGCGCGCGGGCGCTCGCCGTTTTGGTTCCACCCGCAGCGAGCAGTTTGTGCGGGCATTTCGTGAGTTGCCCGCGACAGAGCACAATCAGTTCGGCGAATTCATCACCGACCTCGCTGGCTGAAGATTTTCACCACAGAAGACACGAAGGACCACAACGGATTGAGACAACAGGGCAGCATTTGTCAGATCGGCATCAGCGTACAGGAAACACAATCTTTTCAGATTTGACCTTTCGTTTTCCTTCGTGTCCTTTGTGGTAAATAATTTTTTCTCTGTGCCCTCTGTGTTCTCTGTGGTGAAAAGGAAATCATGGACTTCCGCCCACTCCCGAAGCTCGAACTGCACTGTCACCTCGACGGCTGCCTGCGCCTGGAGACCGCCCGTGAAATTGCCCTTGCCACCGGCATGCCGGTTCCGGATTCATTGCGCCAGGCGCTGATCGCTCCCGAGGTTTGCCTCGACCTTGCCGATTACATCCGCCGCATTGATTTCGCGCTTGAGCTGCTGCAGCGCCCCGAAGATCTGTTTCGCGTGACCGAAGAGCTTATGGAATCCTGGGCAGGGGAAAACGTGATTTACGGCGAAGCCCGCTTTGCCCCGCAGTACCACACCCGTAAGGGTATGACCATGCAACAGGCGGTCGAGGAAGTGTATGCCGGCCTCGCCTCCGGCCAGAAAAAGTTTGGCGTCCGCTTCGGCCTCATCGTCTGCTGCCTGCGCCATCATCCAGTCGAACTGAGCCTGCAGGTCGCCCGCCTGGCCGCCAATAATATGGACAAGGTCTGCGCCCTCGATTTGGCCGGCGATGAACTTCGCTTCGGCGCCGCCAACCACCGCCCCGCTTTTGAGCTCGCCGAGCAGGCCGGCCTGCACCGCACGGTTCATGCCGGAGAAGCTGCCGCCGCGGCCAGCGTTCGCGAAGCCCTTGACCTCTTGCATGCGGAGCGCCTCGGCCACGGCGTGCGCGTGGAGGAACCGCCGCAACTGCTTCAGGAATTGCGTCAGCGCGGCACGCCCCTCGACATGTGTCCTAAATCCAACCTGCAGACCTGCGCCGTCGCCTCCCTCGCTAATCATCCCGCGCCCCGGCTGCTGCGTCAGGGCTTGCGCGTCACCATCAGCACCGACGCGCGCACCACCTCCGACAGTTCGGTCACGCAGGAGTTCGAAACCATGCAGCGCCACCATGGCTGGGGCCTGGCTGAGTTCTGGGCCTGCCAGCGCAATGCAGCACAGGCCGCCTTCGTTCCCGAATCCGTGCGGGCTGAGCTGCTGGACGCCATCTCCTCAGCCCAACATGCCGAGGGCCGCGCCTTCGCGGATTGAAATTTCAGAAAGGAAACTACCTTGACTACCGCCAGCCAGCTCACGCGTCCATCGCAGCTCAAGAATTCCGTCCTCCAGGCCATTGGCAACACGCCCCTGGTCAAACTGCAGAAGGTTGTCACCAAGGACATGTCCGACGTGGTGGTGAAGCTGGAGTATTACAACCCCACCGGTTCCTATAAGGACCGCATGGCCCTAGCCATGATCGAGGGCGCGGAGAAGCGCGGGGCCCTGCGTCCTGGCATGCGCGTGGTGGAATATACCGGCGGCAGCACCGGTTCCTCTCTCGCCCTGGTGTGCTCCATCAAGGGTTACCCCTTCACCGCCGTTTCCTCCGACGGCTTCGCCCGCGAGAAGCTGCAAACCATGAAAATCTTCGGCGCCGACCTGCGCATCATTCCCAGCGAGAATGGCAAGCTCACGCCTGAACTGTTCCGCAAAATGATCGATGCCGCCGAAAAACTTGGGCGCGAACCCAACTCTTTTTACTGTGACCAGTTTCACAATGAGGACGCCGTCGAAGGCTACAAGACCATCGGCCGGGAACTTTACCAGCAGGTGGGAGATGGCCTCGCCGCGTTCTGCGCCGCCGTCGGCACCGCCGGCATGCTGGTGGGCGTTTCCCGTGCGCTGAAAGAGTGCGGCTCCAAGGCGAAGATCATCGCTTTGGAACCCGCATCCTCTCCCGTCCTTACCACCGGCAAAGGTGGACCCCATCGCGTTGAAGGCATCGCCGCCGGCTTCCGTCCGCCGCACCTGCAGGATGGTAACTTTGACGAAGCCCGCACCGTCGAAGAAAAAGACGCGCGCCAAATGGCCCACCGCCTGGCCCGTGAAGAAGGCATCTTTGCCGGCACTTCCTCCGCCTTGAATGTGGTCGCTGCCCTGCAACTGGCCCGCGAAATGGGACCGGGAAAAACGGTGGCTACGGTCGCCGTCGATTCCGGCTTCAAATACCTCGCCGGCGACCTGTTCCAGAGCTAGGGAAGCTCTGATAATGTTCATCCCTATCATCCCCAGCGAAGCAAAATTGCCTCTTTTTAGGCAATTCTGCGGAGTCGAGGGACCTTGCGTTTGTCTGTGCCCCCCGTTCACAGCCTCTACGAGTTCGGACCCTTTCGCCTGGACCCGCAGAAACGCACTTTGCTGCGCAATGGTGTGCCCGTCCCGCTCACACCCGAGGTCTTTGACACCCTCCTGCTGCTGGTGCAGAACGGCGGCCAGACCCTCTCCCGTGACGAACTAATGAAAGCGGTCTGGCCCGACAGCTTCGTGGAGGAAGGCAACCTCACCCAGAACATCTTCGTGCTGCGCAAGACGCTGGGCAGCGCAGAGCGGTATATCGTTACCGTACCCGGGCGAGGGT
>DATJFA010000257.1:0-12922 GCA_035496015.1 Terriglobales bacterium
CATGCAGCCATGGGCTGTTCACTTTTTTGATCACATCGACGAGGAAGAACGCGTCCTCGCTTACCAGGTCATCATTTTCCAGGTTGACCACCACGTTCTTGGAGGCGGCATACTTCACCACCTGGCCCAGCGACTCCGCGGTGCGCGCCACATCGGGCTTGGAGCTCTTTGCGCCGCCAATATGGTTGCGAATGCTGGGCGAGCCCACGGCCACGGCAATGTCCACCCACTTCTTGCCCAGCTCTATGGCTTTCTGCCGCACCTTCGGGTCAGGATCGTAATAGCTCTCCTCGCCTCCCATGGGGATGTCCACAATGTGGCAGCCCGCCTTCTTCACCGCCTCGCGGAACTGGCCCAGGTAGCCGGCGTCGGTGGAGGCGAAATGCTGGCCCAGCGGCTCCAGTTTATTAACCTTGAACTCCTTCACCACCATGGCCGGAAATTCCAGCAGGGTCATCCCCGGCTTGCTGCGGTCGCGGTAGGTGTTGGTGGGACTGTCAATCCAGAAGCGAAACGGCCACGACGCTACCGATATGCGTTCGCGGGGCGTAGTGGGAAATATCATGCGCGGGCCGCCCGCCGCAGCTTCCAGACTGCCGCCCAGAAACTCCGGCACCGCTGCGTAAGCCGAGGCCGCAGCCGCCACACCAAGCGAATTCCTAAGAAAAGACCGCCGCGAAAGAAGGCTCATCGAGTTCTCCAGAAAGAGAATGCTTGCGCCGAAGCAGTATTTCACAGGCGGTAGCCGGGAGTCAGTAGTCAGTAAATGACAGGCAATACCGCCGCGCCCTCACCGCATCACATCGAGGGATGGAGGCCAGCAAGACCCGCGCGCCGCACCCCTTATCCGCAAAAGAAAAGGCGGCGCTCGCCCTCGCCATCACCTGGGTGGCGGGATTTGTGGACGCGGTCGGCTACCTTCTGCTCTCCCACATTTACACCGCCAACATGAGCGGCAACAGCGTCAGCGTGGGCCTGCACGCCGCTCTGCTCAACTGGAGCGAAGTAGCGCGCGAGGGCTGGCCGGTCCTCATGTTCGTGGCCGGCCTGGTTTTCTGTGCGCTCATTCACGAAACCGGCAAGCGTGCCGGCATTGTTGCCACCTCCTCCATCACCTTCGCCCTGGAAGCCGCCCTGCTGGCCGCCTTCATCCCCCTCAGCCTTGCCCATCTGCACGGCGGGCAGGTGCAGACCCAGTCCGCCTCGCTTTTCTACCTGATTGTCGCTCTTCCCGCCCTCGCCATGGGCTTGCAGAACGCCACCATCAGCCATGTGGGCGCCCTCTCCCTGCGCACCACGCACGTCACCGGTTCGCTGACCACCCTGGCAGAGGCGCTCGCCGTTTATGTTTTCTGGCTCTATGACCGTACCCGCGGCCGCTTCCGGCGGCGCATCCGGATTGCCTTGCGCCTCAGTCCTCGGCAAAAATCCGCCCAGGCGCTCGCCCTTATGACCGGCTCCTGGATCGCCTTTGTAGCCGGCGCAGCCTCTGGCGCTGTTCTCAATTCGAAATGGCACAGCGAGTGCCTGCTTCCGCCCGTCTGCCTGCTCCTCATTCTCGCCGTGCTGGACATCTTTCATCCCATCGCCGTGTCCTGGGCCAAGCACGTCGAGTAGCCGCGGCAGTGTGAGTCCGCAGGTTGACATCCTGATCTTGAGTACCCTTCAAGTTCTGTCATGTTGAGCGAGGGCGCATGCCCGAGTCGAAACACCCCTAAGCCTTCATCATTAATTCAGTTGAAGGGAATTCTCTGCAATAAGTTACACAGGCCCTAATCAATCGTATCTGTGTTAAATCAGCAGCCAAATGAATCTGCCTCTGGCGGCAGCGACCGACGACTAACGACTACCCTCCAAATCAGGTAATCTGTTCGCGCCTATGCGACTGCACAACAAAGTAGCTCTCATCACCGGCGGCACCTCCGGCATCGGCGAAGCCACCGCCGTGCTCTTCTCCCAGGAAGGCGCGCGCGTGGCCATCACCGGCCGCAGCGTGGAACGCGGCCAAAAACTGGCGCGCAAAATCGAAGCGGCCGGCGGCCATGCCCTCTTCCTGGAATGCGATGTGCGCTTGGTCGGCCACTGCCGCCGCGCGGTAGAGGAAACGCTGAAGGCCTTTGGCCGCCTCGACGTGCTCTTCAACAACGCCGGCGTCTACTACCCTCACACTGCGCTCGACTGCTCCGAGGAAGAATGGGATCTGCAGATTGACATCAACCTGAAGGGCACCTTCCTCATGTCGAAGTATGCCCTGCCCGGCATGATCGCGCAGGGCAGCGGCGTCATTATCAACAATAGTTCGGGATGGGGTCTGGTGGGCGGCGATGCTGCCGTGGCCTACTGCGCCTCCAAAGGCGGCGTGGTTCTGCTCACCAAGGCCATGGCCATTGACCACGGCCGCCAGGGCATTCGCGTCAACTGCATCTGCCCCGGCGACGTGGACACGCCCATGCTCCCTGAGGATGCCCGCATGCGCGGCCTGAAGTGGCAGGACTACCTGGCCGGCGCCGCCAACCGTCCCATGGGCCGCATCGGCACCCCCGAAGAAATCGCCAAGGCTGTGCTTTTTCTGGCCAGCGACGATTCTTCCTTTATAAGCGGGGCGGCCCTGGCGGTGGATGGCGGCGGCACCGCCGATTAAGCGAGGAGTGCTCCTAAACTAAACGTCATTCTCAATGACGTCATCCTCAAACGTCATTCTCAATTGAATGTCATCCTGAGCGCAGCCGAACGATTCGCTCGCGAATCGTTCGGCGGAGTCGAAGGACCTCGCGTTTGCTTACACCATAGCAAATATCTGAGGGAGTTCTGGCCGTAGGGCTCGACATTGTTCCCAATCCGTTCATAAGTGTTCATCCGCGGCGAATGAAGTGTAGTTGGCGAGGACCGATGGCGGCGCCACTCCGGTGTTATCATTCCCGGTCCCGCACAGGAGGCACTCATGCGCCTTTTCCCAACCCTTGCCGCTGGCTTGGCTCTGGCAAGCGCGGCCCTTGGACAGCAGCTTGCTCCGCCGGTCAATCCCGCTCAAGTGACCGTCATCCGCGCCGGCACCCTGATTGACCCGCGAGCAGACGCCCCCCTGAACAACCAGGTCATCATCATTCACGGCGACAAAGTCGAGAGTGTGGGCGTTGCCGGCGCTCGCATCCCCGCCGGCGCTACCGTAATTGACCTCTCCCGCGCCACCGTTATTCCCGGCCTGATTGACACGCACACCCACATCCTCCTGCAGGGCGAAGATCCGGCCGAAGGCGGCTACGACGTCAACATCTTGAAATATCCCCTGGGCCTGCGCGCCGCGCGTGGCACCGTGGCGGTTCGTCGCGCCTTGGAAGAAGGTTTCACTGCCTTGCGCGACCTCGAAACCGAAGGCGCCGGCTACCTTGATGTCGGCATCAAGCAGGCCATCAACGAAGGCTACATTCCCGGCCCGCGCCTCTTCATCTCCACCCGCGCTATCTCCACCACCGGCGGCTATCCCCTGGAAGGCTACGCCCCGGAGCTGAGCATGCCCAAGGGCGTGCAGATAGTGGACGGCCCGGTGGAAGCGCGCAAGGCCGCCCGCGAGCAACTCGACCACGGCGCTGACTGGATCAAGGTTTACATGACCCACCGCTCCTGGGTGGACAAGCAGGGCAACCTCGTTTCCCAGCCCACGCTAACGGTCGAGGAACTGAAGGCTATCGTGGACGAAACTCACGGCTGGCAGAAAAAGGTCGCCTGCCATGCCTATAGCGGAATCGGTCTGCACCGCGCGCTCGATGGCGGCTGCGATTCCATCGAGCACGGCCTGAAGCTCGACGACCCTGCCATCGCCCAAATGAGTCGCCAGGGCACCTGGTATGTCCCCACGCTCAGTGTCTACTACACCGATTGGGCGCCGGAGAACACACCCGACGGCCAGCGCGACCGCAAGCGCGCCTCCGACCACGAAGTCTCCTTCAAGCACGCCCTGAGCGCCGGCCTGAAGATCGCCTTCGGCACCGACATGGGGGGCATCAAGTGGAGTGAGCCCATTGCCCAGGAGTTTGGCCGCATGGTCGAATTTGGCATGTCGCCTATGGACGCCATTCGCTGCGCCACCGTGCGCGCCGCCGAACTGCTCGACATGCAGGGCCAGATCGGGGTGATCGCGCCCGGTTCCTATGCCGATATCATCGCCGTTTCCGGCGACCCCCTGCGCGACGTCAACCAGCTGGAGCACGTTGCTTTCGTCATGAAAGGCGGCCAGGTATATAAGAACGACCTGAAGTAGCAGTCCGGTTTTTGGGTGGAGCAGCGCTTAACGCTGTATTATCCTGCCCTCCTGAATCCGGCTCCAGCCGCTGAGGTGCCATATCGTCTTTTAGGGAATATAGCCGGCCAAGGAGTGCTTCTATGGCTGGATGCTGTTGGCTGAATGCCAAACGCTGCTTTTCCCCTTGACTCCGCCCCGCTTACGACGATAATGCTGCGATTCGAGAGTGCGGGACGAGGAGGTCTTATGAACGTCCTGGAAATGTGCGACCGCGAAATCGCCGCCGTCTCCCTGGAGGCCAGCGTGGCCGATGCCATCCACATGATGCTCGACCTGCACGTTGGCGCGGTTTCCGTCGTGGATGGCGACCGCCGCGTGGCCGGAATTTTTACCGAGCGCGACGTCCTGCAGAAAATCTCCCTTAGCGGTCGCAATCCCGCCAGCATTCCGGTGCGTGAGGTCATGACCACCCCGGTGGAGATGGGTACCCTTAACACTACCCCCGGCGAAGCCCTCGCCACCATGGTCGAGCAGCACTACCGTCATCTCCCCGTGGTGGATGATCAAGGCAAGCTGCTGGGCATGCTCTCCATCCGCAACCTGCTGCAGGCGCGTGTGGACGACCTCACCCGCGAACTCGATGCCCTGGAGCAGTACACCGCCAGCGACGGCATCGGCGGCGACTGACGCCCAACCGCGCTTCTGCTAACCACGGTCGCGACTGCCGCCCCAACTGCGCTTCTGTTAACCACGGTCGCGACTCCCGCCCCCCAACTGCCATTTTATTAACTGCGATTTTATTAAACGATGTTGTCATTCTGAGGGAGCGCTCACCGCGACAGCGGTGAGCGCGACCGAAGAACCTATGCATTTGTAGCGCGGGCACCCTCGCCCGCGTGCCCTCCGCAGGAGGCGTCATGCTGAATGGCTTTAGCCATGAAGCATCTCGCGTGCAGTACCACTTCTCTTTGCCTCCGCCGGTTCCCCCTTCCCACCGCACCAGCCCGAAGGGCAAAACAGCTTTTAACCCAGGGCGTCACCCCTGGGTAAGTGCCCCCTAAATCTCCAGGGAGCGCGAGCTGCAGAACTGTATTTCCCTGGCGCGCCATGATAGTCTCCCGAACGCGCTGAATGCGCTGCTTAATGCCCAACCGCTCCACCAACACCGTGGCTGCTGTCCGCATTGCCACCGGCGTCTTCTTCCTCTTCTTCGCCGAATACAAGCTGTCTGACCCGGTCTTCGCTACCACCACCTTTCCCGACCAGTGGCTGAAGCAATTTATTGCTCAAGGCGCAGTCAGTTTCTATGCCCCTTTTCTGCAAAAGGTGGTGTTGCCGCATCACGTCTTCTTCGGGTACCTGGTGGGCGTTCTCGAACTGTTCATCGGCCTCTCCCTGGTGCTGGGCCTCTGGGTGCGCGCGGCCTCAATCGTGGGCGTCCTGCACATGATCAACCTGACCCTCGCCACCTGGTGGGCGCCGGGCCACGACGTGCCCAAATGGCGTTATTTCGGCAACGAACTGGACCATTTGCCTCTGCTGTTTCTTTTCCTCATCTTTTTTAGCCTCAATGCCGGCCGGGCCTGGGGACTGGATGGAGTGCTCCACCGGCGCAAACTGCAAAAGGGCAGCTTTTTCGGGAGGACGGGATGAACAGGCACGTTTTGGATGACTCCCGTCGCCCTTCACCCGCAGAACTCTTTACCACTGTCATTCTGAGGGAGCGCTCACCGCGGTAGCGGTGAGGCGACCGAAGAACCTATGCATTTGCTCGCGGGCGCCCCTCGCGCACGACGACTTCCAGGATGAAGGCGTCATGCTGAACCGCTTCAGCGGTGAAACATCTGGCGTGCACTGCCACAATCTATCGCCTCATCGAATCCCTGGAGGGCGCACATCGGGGAAAATGCCTAACTTGCAAGCTGCCGACTAGCCAGCCCGGAGCGCGAAACAGCTTGTCAGCCCTGGGTAAGAAGCGCAATACACCCACGCGCGACCGAGCGAATGCGAGGAACTCACCGTTTTTTCACTGGCGGCATGTCGTGCGGATTCCAGGTCACATTGGCCTGAAACAGCCTGTCTGCCAGGTTCTGGTTGTAGGAAACATCGCTAATAAAGCGCTGGTTCACCATGTCCCCATTATGAAGACGGGTGATGCTCAGGGGCGTGGCCACTCCCTGGATGACCTTGTAGTTGTCGTAAATCTCAACTTCCTCATTGCGGTAGCGTTCGGCGTCGCGCCAGACAAACGATTTCTTGATGGGCAGGTGCGATTCAAAATCCACATCAATCGTCACCGCCTCGTTCTGCGCGTTCATGATGGTCACCTGCTCCGCCTGCTTCTGCGCCGCTACCACCTGGCCTTCATAGAAAAGCGCCACTCCCGGCTCGTTGAGCCAGCGGCGCAGCACCGAGACCAGGGAATACTTCCGCCGCCGGTTGTAGTCCGCCAGCGCCTTCGCGTCCTCGGGAGCCGTGCCGCGGAACGTGATCTCAAATCCCTGGTCGCCATTGTTGATGATGATCCAGTCGCGTTTTTTCGTCAGCTCCACCCGCTCCTTGTCCGGGTACTTCCAGAACAGCCAGAACTGCGCCGTCCCGGTGGGCTGGTCGTGGTAAATGCTCCAGGTGCGGCCTTGCTCCCGCATGTCGCTTACGTTCAGCCACGCCTGTCCGCCCAGCGCCTGGATCATCTGGTCAATCAGGGCGCGGGCTTTGCGCGCGTTCTCGTCCTGCGGCGCCGCCTGCGTGGAAGTCGTGGCAGGCGCAGATTGTGGTGCCGACTGTGCTGGTTCTGCTGCCTGGCCGAAAGCTCCCAAGCCGACGAGGAGAATGGTGACTAGTAGTTTCATTCGCTTGTTCCGAGCGGATTTCAGACTTGCCGCTCGACTGTCAAAAGATCGCGTTAACCGCCGAAGCCCACATCCTTTACCGCTGAAGGCGTGATCAAGTGTTCTTCAGAAGCACCGCGCCAGCCCCGCAGGGGCGGTATAGTAAAGCCCAGGACGGAAGTCCTGGGTCAGCTTACCCATAAAATTCTCCGGCGCGACCGAGCCCGCGAGGGAGCGCCGGGCGAAACAACGACTGCTTCTAGCCTATCAGCACTGCGCCCCCATTGACGTTGAACACCTCCCCTGTGATGAAGCCGGCGTGCTCCGTGCACAGGAACAAAATGGGCGCCGCCACCTCCTCCGGCCGGCCCACGCGCTGCAATGGAATCGCGGAGAAAATCTCTTCCCGGCTGGCCGGGTCGCTCAAGGCTGGCCTCGCCATGTCGGTTTCCACCCACCCCGGGGCCACGCAATTCACATAAATGCCGGCAGGCGCCAGTTCGGTGGAGAGACCCTTCACCATGCTGATCAGCGCCCCTTTGGCGGCCGCATAGTCGCAGTGGAAGGCTTCGCCTCTCTGTCCGGCAGTGGAGCTCACCAGAACAATGGAGCCAGTCGCCGGGTGCAGCTTCTGCTGCCTCTTCATTTGCGCCACCGCATGCTTGATCAGGCCAAAAACGCTATCTAAATCAACGGCCTGGGTACGCCGCCACTGCTCTTCGCTCATCCTCTCGATCGGCACCGCGTCTGCTACCCAGATTCCATGGTTTGCAACCAGTATGTCCAGTCGCCCAAAACGGCGCACCGTGGCTGCCACCAGCTCGCCTGCTGGTTCCGGGCCGCTCAGGTCGCAGGCTACCGCCAGGCAGTTCTCCGGCCCGCACTGCCGCGCGATTTCCTCCGCCTCCGCCCTCGCTTTTTGGTAGTTGAAGGCTACTTTCGCTCCCGCGGAGACGAACATTTTCACGGTACTGGCGCCGATTCCGCGCGAGCCACCCGTTATTAACGCTACCCGACCCTCCAGCGAGAGGGAAACGCCTGCTAAGCCTGTCATGACAACAACTTACCACCGAAATTGATCCGGGATCGGGGAAAAGCCAGGATGGCCTCAAATCGCCTAAAAACGGAGTAAAAACGCCCCTTTTACCGGCTTTTCCCGCCTGTGCCAGCCCTGGTTCCTGCCTCTCCGTAGCCACGACTTGTGGCTTTTTTACCACAGACAGAGTTGCAACCACGGCTGTAATCTATTCATCTCAAACCACCTAGACAAGAACATTTGCCGCAAGAGCAGACAATTCGCAAGCCCGTGGGGTGCCGCGGCGTAGGCCTGCACAGCGGCGCCCCCGTCACCCTCCGCCTCCTCCCCGCGAATGCGGGGTGTGGGATTGTGTTCAAGCGGACGGATCTGGACGGCTTCAGCGTGGAAGCCAGCAGCCGCAATGTGGCCCGGGTGAGCTACGCCACCAGCCTGATGAAAAAAGGGGTGCTCATTTCCACCACCGAGCACCTGCTTTCCGCCTTCATCGGCATGGGGATTGATAATGCGATTGTTGAGCTGGACAACCTGGAATTGCCCATCCTGGACGGAAGCGCGCGCCCCTTCGTGGAAATGATCGAGGAGGCGGGGATAAGGCAGCAACGGCGGCTGCGCACCTACCTGCGTATCCGCAAGCAGCTGGAGTTGCGGGAGGGCAACAAGTTCATTGCGGTTTATCCCGGCACTGGCTATTCGGTTTCCTACAGCATCAATTTCCCGCACCCATTGGTGGGCCGCGAGGAGTTCCGGGTGGATTTGTCCGACGGGCAGTATGTGCGGGAGATAGCTCGGGCGCGAACTTTCGGCTCGCGGCAGGAAGAAGAGGCGATGCGCAACCAGGGGCTGATTCGCGGGGCTTCCCTGGACAACTGTATTGTCCTTACTCACGAGGGCATTGAAAACCCTCCTCTGCGTTTTAAGGATGAGTTTGTGCGGCACAAAGTGCTGGACCTGATCGGCGACCTGGCGCTGCTGGGCAAACAGATTTTGGGCTCGGTGGTTGCGGACCGTGCCGGGCACGCCATGCACACGGCCCTGGTCTCCCGCCTGCTGAAGGACCCGACCCTATGGGAAGAGACGCATGGGGACCAAAGCCCGCACCGGGAGAGCGAGCCTGCGGTAGAGAGCGCGTTCACTGCCAACGCGGACTAGAGCTTCACTACAGAGGACGCGAAGAGAGCCGCAGGGACGGCACCCGAACTTGAGCCCTGCAGTGGCGACGGAGTATCCTGCTCATCTTCGCCGGAGGAAGATGTGCATAACCGTGCTCTCGCCCTTGCCGCTTTATTCTTATTTTTCACCCCGCTGCTGCTGGCTGCCCCTGCCGGAAAAGTCGAGCCTATTGGCCCGCTGACCGACTCGGCTGCTTCGGACGGGCTGAAAAAGGCGGTGGAAGCAACCGGCTACCGGGTTCTGCTGGATGACGGCAGCGAGTGGTGCAAAATCTGGCTGCGTGCCGCTACACCAGCCAGCGGCAAGACCGAGGTTGAAGGCGCGCTTTTCCCGCAACTGACTGAATCCACGCTGATTGGAGTGATTTCTTTCACCAAGCCGGCAACTGATTATCGCGGCCAGGCGGTTCAGCCCGGCCTTTATACCTTGCGTTACGAACTGCTGCCTAATGACGGCAACCACCTGGGAGTCGCCGATAACCGGGATTTCGCTTTGCTGGTGCGGGCCGCCGATGACCCCGATCCCGCCGCCAATTTCGACTTCAAGCAGCTCGTGGCCCTGAGCCGCAAGGCCACCGGCGCCGCCCATCCCGGGCCCATTAATTTAGTGCAGCCCGCGAGCGACGCGGTGCCGACCGTGAGCAACGACGGCCAGGGGCACTGGATTTTTGCCAATAAGCTGAAGATGCAGTCCGGGGAGCCGCTGCTGATTGGGATTGTGATAAAGGGCAAAGCCGCGGAGTAGGTTTCGAGTTTCGAGTTTCGCGATAGAAATGCGCTCAGGGGCATGTTGCGTTTTTAATCGCCGGCCATGGCGAATCGCAACACTGGTCACGTACGCCGTAAATCTCTGGTTACCGGCAGGTTAGCTGTGCCCCGCCCTGCAAATCAGCAGCTTCCGCTCTGTTCCCAGATGTGAATCGCAACAAATGCCTGTTGTTTTTTACTGCTTCAAAAACGGAACATTTGCAACAGTGGCCGTCTAAACCCTTCTCCCTCAGCAAGCTGAAAGCACCGGCGCGTTTTCCTCTTACTTCGGCACAGGGATTGCCTTGAGGAAAGGTGGCGAGTGCGAGCATATAGGGCGCCGCCAAAGTCGGCCCAGCGTGAGGAGGCGCATCATGACAGTCCTACTGGTAATCATGACCTTTGCGGTGTTGCTGCTAATTGACCACTACTACACGCGCAAGCGCCTGGTGATCGGGGTCAAGCAGGAAGCCGCTCCTCCGCAGCGCGAGGTGCTTATGCCCGCACGCCTGCAGCCCAGCCTGGTGGGCGGGTTCCAGGTGCCGGAAAATCTGCGTTATCACCCCGGCCATACCTGGGCGCTGAATGAGAGTCCCACGCTGGTGCGCGTGGGACTGGACGATTTCGCCTCCAAGCTGGCGGGCAAGATCGAGCGCATCACGCTGCCGCAGCGCGGGCAGTGGGTCCGCCAGGGGCAGAAGATCTGGACGCTCTATCGCGACGGCAGCGCCGTGGACATGGTGTCGCCCATCGAGGGCAGCGTGGCCGAGATTAATGAAGCGGTGCTGCTCGATCCTGAACTGGCCTCGCGCGATCCTTATGGCGAAGGCTGGGTGGCAACCGTGCAATCGCCGGATGCCAAAACCAATTTCCGCAATCTGCTGGGCGGCGCGCTGGCCCGCTGGTGGACGGAAGAATCAGCCTCCCGCCTGCAGCGGATGATGCCAGGAGCGCTGGGCGCTCTGGCCCAGGATGGCGGCGTGGCTATGGCCGACCTGACCAGCCATATGCCCGACCAGGAATGGGTGAAGGTGACCCGCGAGTTCTTTCTGACCTAACCCGATAGAAGGCCAGGCTTCAGCCGCGCCGCGCGCGCCGCGTCCAGGAAAACCTCCAGGCCAGGACACGGCACGCCAGGCGCGGCTGAACTTTTGTTGGCCCCGCAGATTTTGCAGATGTGCGCTCACCTTCGATCTGATAAGCAGTCTCTTCCGCAACCGCCCGAGTCAAAAATCCCAGCCGCCGGTTGCCGCAGCCCGAGGATGTGGGCGCGCCATTGTGGCGTTGTGCCATCCGGCCACCTAATGGCACACGGAGAATGTCTGCATGCCGATGGCGGGGGGATGTCGTAGGATAAATCGCATGGCGAAAGACGACGGACTCGATTGCCTCGACCTGCTGGAACAAACGCCCGCTATGCTGCGCGGCCTGATGCGTGAACTCTCGCACGACGACGCCCATTGGAAGCCGGCTCCCGACCGGTTTTCGGTGGCCGAGGTGCTGGCGCACCTTGCGCATTCCGAGGGCCACTGCTATCGCATGCGCGTCGATCAGTTCCTGAAGCAAGAATTGCCGGAATTCGAACAGGACGATGCGCAGATGTATCTCGCTCAATACCGCGATGCCGATGCCGAGGATTCCTTCGATCATTTCAAAGAGCAGCGCGAAAGCAACATCGAGTTCCTGCGCACGCTGCCGCGCAGTACCGGCGAACGCAAGGCCATGCACAAAGTGGCGGGAGAGATCACGCTGCAACAGATGCTGCATGAATGGGCCCTGCACGATCTAGGACACATTCGCCAGATTGCCGAGCTGGTGCGTGCGCGCAAGCACTGGCACGCGGCGGGGCGATTGGGGAAGTTTTATCAGCTCCGGCCATGAAAAGCACTGCCCTGGCGGTGGCGGCTCAGTTGTGGCGCCCACGCTCACCGTTACCGGGAAAGCGCAATGTTCATGGTGCAGAAATCCTGATGTACGATAACGCCTGTTATCAACAATCATTGAAATGAGTCTGTCTCATGCGGTACCTTGCGTGATCACTGTGTGGGGATCAATTCGCTATGCAAACGCGACGCAGGTTCCTGAAAAGTGGCATAGTTGCCGGGGCAGTAGCAACTCCCTTGTTCGCGTGGGCGCACGAGGGATTTCGCAGTGATGGTGGACGGGCATGGCAACCGGCAATATTGAAAGAAAAGCAGATGGACTGTGACATCAACGGCTTTCGGATGCATTACGAGATCTTCGGCGGTGGCGGAGAACCCCTACTTTGGCTGCATGGCTGGAGCGGCAGCGGCGAAGATTGGAAGTTTATCTTCACCGACGTGCCAGCCGGGTTCCACGTCCTCGGACCAGACATGCGGGGTAACGGAGCGTCTTCGGGTTTTGAGGGGACGCATACTTTCCGGCAGTCGGCTCGCGACATGTTCGCACTGCTCGATCGTCTTGGTATTAAGCGCATTAAGGCGATTGGCTTGAGTGGTGGCGGTATCACTCTGTTCCACATGGCGACGCAACAGCCAGAAAGAATTGCCGCCATGGTTGCCGTCAGCGCGCCACCTTACTTTCCGGCCCAGGCGCGCACGCTGCAGAGGGCTTTTTCGTTCGAGTCACTCCCGAAACGAGAGCAAGAAATGATGCGTCAACGCAGCAGAGGAGGCGACAAGCAAATTGAGTGGCTGATCGAGCAGAGTCATAAAATGGCAGAGTCGTATGAAGACGTGAATTTCACTCCGCCACTGCTGCAGACGATTAAGGCCAAAACGCTCATCGTGTTCGGTGATTCAGACCCACTCTATCCGGTGAAACTCGCCTTCGAGTTGCAGGACGCGATCCCGCACTCCTCCTTGTGGGTAATTCCAAAGGGTGGTCACGGCCCAATTTTTGGTTCCAATGCCAC
>DATJFA010000258.1:0-4796 GCA_035496015.1 Terriglobales bacterium
GCTTCACCGGCGCCGACGACTACTACGACCGCTCCGCCGCCGCGCACGTGCTGGACCGGATCGCGGTCCCAACTTTCATCCTGAACGCAGCCAACGATCCTTTCATTCGCATCCTTCCCGAAACCCGCGAGAAGATTTTGAATAATCCGCACATCATGTTTGTCGAAACCGAAGACGGCGGCCACTGCTCCTACCTGGCAAAGGCCAACGGCAGCAGTGACGGCCGCTGGGCCGAGACCCAGGTCGTAGAATTCCTGCGCGCAATGTAGGCGCGAGCGTCCTCGTGCCGGTCGGACACTCCTGTCCGACCGTCTTTGACTCTTGACGGCTGGTAGAAAGTCAAAAGCAGTCGGACAGGAGTGTCCGACCCACACACCCGCGGGCGAGCGAAGCTCGACGCGCTTTCCTATACAATCACGGCGGATGAAGTTCCCGCAGTCGATCCGCGTCGCCATCATCCTGCTGGCGCTCCCCCTCTGGCTTTCAGCCGAGCCTGTCTCCCAACTGCGCCCCACCGACTACGTCAACGACTTTGCTCACGTCCTCGATCAGACCACAATCGCGCAGCTCGATAACATCTGCCAGCAGCTCGACCAGAAAGCGCAGGCGCAGATTGCCGTGGTCACGATCAATACCCTGGACGGCGCCGACATTGAGAGCTACGCCGTCGCTTTGTACAAGCAGTGGGGAATCGGGAGCAAAGCCACGGACCATGGAGTGCTGATCCTGCTGGCGGTGCAGGACCACAAATACCGCATCGAAGTCGGCTACGGGCTGGAACCGATCCTGACCGATGGCAAGGTCGGAGGCTTTGGCCGTGAAGCGGTCCCGCTGCTGCGCCAGAATGACTACAACGGCGCGGTGTCGCTGATGACTTCGCGGGTCGCCGACGTCATCGCGCAGGATGCCGGAATCCAGTTGACCGGCGATCGTCCGCAATTCACATCGCCCCAGGGCGCACCCCAGAGAGGACTGTCGGGAAAACAGTTGCTCATTCTGGGCATCATTCTGTTGATCATCATGTTCACACCCCTGCGCAGTGTGCTGTTCTGGATACTTCTATCCGGACTGGGTGGTGGCGGCGGTGGCGGTTACCGGGGCGGTGGTGGCGGCTTCGGAGGCGGTGGCGGCGGATTTGGAGGGTTCGGCGGAGGCAGTTCCGGCGGCGGCGGCGCCAGCGGGAGCTGGTAGCTGCCAGGGTTTGGTAGCGCCGGCGTCCCGCCGGCTGTCCCGAGGGCATCTTGCCCTCGGCGCGTGCAGTCGAGGGTACGGAGGAAGCAGAGACAGACGGGCGGGACGCCCGTCCTCCATTAGGTTGGCGCAGCAGGGAGGTTTCGCAATGGTCGCAGAAAAGCAGATCGACGAATTCGTCAGCCGCATGAAACAAGCCGCGGGGCAGAACCTTCAGAGCATCGTTCTCTACGGCTCCGCCGCCACCGGAGAATTCCAGGCCGATTTCTCCAACCTGAACCTGCTCTGTATCCTGCGCGAGACTTCGTTCTCGAAACTATCCGCCATCGCCCCCGTGGTGGAATGGTGGCATCGCCAGAAAAATCCGGCACCCCTGATCATGACCCAGGAAGAACTGGAACATTCCACTGACGTGTTCTCCATCGAGTTTCTGGATATGCAGCATCACCACCGGGTGCTGTTTGGCGACGAGGTGCTGGGCCCGCTGCAAATCCCCATGCACCAGCATCGCGCCCAACTGGAATACGAACTGCGCGAGAAACTCATCCTGCTGCGGCAACGCCTGCTGGAGGCCGGCGACAACGACCGCGCCCTCTGGCAGCTACTGCTGGGCTCGGTCTCAACCTTCGGGACCCTGTTCCGGCACGCCTTGCTGGCGCTGGGCGATGCCGCTCCCCACTCCAAGCGCGAAGCCATCCAGCTTCTGGCGGCCCGCATTCCATTTGAACCTTCGGCATTCCTGCAGCTGCTGGACATCCGCGACCACAAGGCGGACCGCAAACAGTTCGACGCCGAAGACGTTTTTACCCGCTACCTGGCCGCCGTGCAGCAGGTAACCAGCGCAGTCGATACAATGCTGGATAAAGTTACATGAGGCGTCCGGGCGGGACCGGGCTTCACCGTTTCTGTGACTTTTGATTCAGGAGGAAAATATGATCAAAGTTATTATCGTGATCGCCATTCTGGCGCTGCTGGCCTTTGTCGCCTTCGGGCAATACGTAGGCGTCCGCAACACCCTGGTGACCAAGAACGAAGCGGTGAAGGCCTCCTGGTCTCAGGTGGACATCGTGCTGCAACGCCGCGCCGACCTGATCCCGAACCTGGTCGCAACCGTGAAGGGCATCGCGCAGCAGGAGCAGACCGTGTTTGGCGACATCGCCAAGGCCCGCTCCGCGCTGCTCTCGGCCGGCACTCCCGCGGGCAAAATTGCCGCCAACCAGCAACTGGACGGCGCCCTGGGCCGCCTGCTGGTCATTGTGGAGAACTATCCCCAATTGAAGTCGAACGAAAACTTCCTGCGCCTGCAGGACGAACTGGCAGGCACTGAAAACCGCATCGCGGTCGAACGCAAGCGTTACAACGACACGCTGCAGGACTACAACACTTACATCCAGAAATTTCCCAACAACATCTTCGCCGGGTGGGCTGGTTTCAAGCCCAATGACGCATATTTCGCCGCGTCCGAAGGATCGCGCCAGGTGCCGACGGTGAATTTCGCCCCGGCCGCTCCCCAAACCACATCACCCCAGGCCACGCCGCAACCTGCGCACTAGCGTGGAAGCAGACTTCGCGGTCGAACTTGGAGCCGATGACGAAACCCTGGAATTGCCCTGGGCCGCCGAAGATGGCGGCCCGCGCTATTACGATCTGAAGCGCCAGCCTGAGCTTCTGCTCCAGGTCGAAGAGGCCCGCCGCACACCCGAACTCGGCGAGTTCCTCGCGGCCATGAACTCGCCCGGCGGAATTCTTGAAACCGCGAAGTGTGATACCTGGTCGAGCACGGAGATCAATCCGGAAGAGGAGATCTTCGGGGCCACGTACAAATTCGGCTCCTACGTGGACATGCTGTTCTCGCAGGAGGCCTCGCGCTGTTCTTTTGCGGAGCATGAACAATTCGCGAAACGGATCACCCAACTCCTGAAGCGCGTCCCAGACATTCCCGCAGCCGCCGAATTGCTCGTCCGCCGCTGCTTTTACCATGCCGGCGGCGAAACCCGCGACGGCTTCTACATCACGCTCTATCTCTTCGGTTACGGGGACGACGAAGTGCAAGCCCGCCAGCGCTGGGCCATTGGGCTGAAGCTGTTGAAGAATGCCATCCGCCAGGTATTGTCTATGTAGGCGCGAGCGTCCTCGCTCGTGCAAAGTCATCCGTTTCCGCACACTGGCCTCACAGCTGACGGGCGGGGACGCCCGTCCTCCATTGCGTCTTCGTCCAGCTGCGTGCTTTCCACCGGGTGCGCAGGATTGACAGCGCCAGCATGGCCAAAAAAATCGCCAACAGGCCGAGCGACGCCGTCCGAATATCAGCCGCATGTTTGGGCACAATCGAGAGCCGTCCGTAGACGAATTCAATGTGCACCCAATAGACCAGCAGAGAAGTTTGCCCCAGTTGAATCAGCGGACTGAACCCCCACTGGCCCGCGCCCCACCGGCACCACGCGTAAATCGCCGTCAGGATCGCCAGCAGCAGGCCCACACGAATCAGAAAGAAATTTGGGCTGGTATGCCAGAAATCATAAACGGCATACAGCCGCTCGGGCCGCGCATCCAGCCATCGCGCCAGGTAGATCAAAGCCACGCCGCCCACGCCCGCCATCGCAAACACTGCAGCTTCAGGCCGGCGCGCCCAATCACTCAGCAAGAGGAACCCGATCGCCAGGCCAGCAAAAGCAAATGCCGTCCACGGGAAGATGGGAAAAAGCCACGACTGCGGCTGCCCCAGGTTGTGCACTCCGTCAATGTATGACTCGACCGGCCAGGGCAACCGGCGCGGGCGCCACGTGGTCCAGAGCAGCGGAGTCAGCAGAGAAATCAGCAGAGCCACACCGCCGGCCGTCAATCCGAGAACCTGCCGGGTGCGGGTCGCCGGCCCCAGCTTCAGGACAATCCAGCACACGCTCCCCATCAGCATCATGGAAATGCCGATGGTATTCAGGATGTCCACCCGCAGCAGGTCGCTCCACGTGGCCCATCCCCAGGCAATAACGTATTCCTGCCGGCGGAACAGCAGCCCCAGGGCCAGAATTTCCGCGCCTCGCCGGATGGTTTTCTGCGCGACCCGGTTCGGCGCCACACCTTTCTGCCGCAGCTTGTCGGTCACCAGAGCGAACGAGATTCCTGCCAGGAAAAGAAAGAGCGGCGCCGGCAAAGTCCCGCCCAGTTGAGACCATATGAAGAATGTCGTCTTGCGGGCTTCGGGATTCAGCCATGAGTCGTAACAGTGAGTCTGAAACATCAGCACGCAGGCCAGGCCGCGCATCCAGTCGACATAAGCGAGACGATGCGTAGATGAAGGCGTCATGCCACGCGAAAGTATAAGGCAAGCATGACCGCATAGGGGCAGATGTCCTCATCTGCCCGGCGGAGCAAAGCTCCGCGGGTTTTCGCTGGCAGAAAAACGGTCGAGCTACGCTCGACTGGGCAGATGAGGACATCTGCCCCTACGCAGCCCCATTCGCGCTAACCGCGCAACCGTCGTAAGATATCCCTGTGCCGGTCGCACCCAATCTCGCCTCCAAACAGGCCCTGCTGGACGAGCATCTCCGCAGCCTGGGGCGAACCCTGGTCGCCTACTCTGGTGGCGTGGACTCCGCCTTTCTCGC
>DATJFA010000259.1:0-3266 GCA_035496015.1 Terriglobales bacterium
CATCGCATACGGCCCGGTAGACTTCCGCAAGGGAACCGTCCGTCTGTGGCTACCCCAGCTCACCGACCTATACATTGACTATGGCGGGCATCGCTATCAGCGCCGGCACAAGTTCAGCGATTTCGAGCTCTTCTGGGTGGAGTCCGCCGAGGTCGTGAAAGGCCCTAAACCGCCCGACCCCGCGCCAAAGAACTAACAGCAAGTTTGTAGCAGCGGGGCTAGCCCATGGTTCCTGAGGTCGCCGGCTTGCGGCGTGGCCTCCCAGCGGCAAGGCTACGAGGCCGCAGCCTTCTCCGGCGGTTCTTCTTCCTCGCCCCGCCGCTCTGGCCGCAGCAGAGGGAAGAGAATCACGTCCCGAATAGTCGGCGAGCCGGTCAGCAGCATGGCCACGCGGTCAATGCCCACGCCGCACCCGCCCGTAGGCGGCAAGCCATAGGAAAGCGCGCGAATGTAGTCCTCGTCCATCTGGTGCGCTTCCTCGTCGCCGCGCTCCCGCTCCGCCAATTGCATTTCGAATCGCCTCCGCTGCTCCTCGGGATCATTGAGCTCGCTGAAGCCATTGGCAATCTCCATGCCCCCGGCGAAAATCTCGAAGCGCTCCACCCACTCCGGCTCGTCTGGCTTATTTTTGGAAAGCGGCGAAACCGCCACCGGGAACTCGTAGATGCTGGTCGGCTGCACCAGGTGCTCTTCTGCCACCGCCTCAACAAGGTCTGCAATGGTTCGGCCCACCGGCGCGCTGGGGTCGTAGGGCATGTGCTCGTGTACGGCGTTGAAGCGCTTGACCAGCGCGCCAACGCGCTCGCCCGAGGCGAAGTCGCTCATCTGCGGTTTGGCACCGGCCGCTTCCGGCCAGAACTTCATGATGGCCTCGCGCATGGTCAGCCGCTGCCAGCGGCTGCGGTCGAAATCCACCTGCTTGCCGTCGTAGGTCACCGAGGTGCCGCCGGTGACCTCGCGCGCCGCATTTTCCAGCAGTTCCTCGGTGAGCGCCATCACCTCGCGGAAGTCGGCATACGCCTGGTAGAACTCCAGCATCGTGAACTCGGGATTCCAGCGCCACCCCAGGCCCTCGTTGCGGAAGTTGCGGTTGATCTCGTAGACCCGGTCCAGCCCGCCCACCGTCAGCCGCTTCAGGTATAGCTCCGGCGCAATGCGCAGGTAGAGGTCCATGTCCAGCGTGTTGTGGTGGGTGATGAACGGCCGCGCCACGGCTCCCCCGGCGATCGGCTGCATCATCGGCGTCTCCACTTCGATGTAGCCGCGGCCGTTCAGAAAATTGCGCAACGACTGCACCAGCTGGCTGCGCTTAATGAAGACCTCGCGCACCTCCGGGTTCATGATCAGGTCGAGGTAGCGCTGCCGGTAACGCAGCTCCACGTCCGTCAGCCCGTGCCATTTTTCCGGCAATGGCAGCAGGTCCTTCGCCAGGAAGGTAAGCGTTTCCACGTGCACCGTGAGCTCGCCGGTGCGGGTGCGGAACAGGTAGCCGCTGACGCCGATGTAGTCGCCCAGGTCAAGCAGCTTGTACAGTTCAAAGCCCTTCTCGCCCACCGCGTCCTTCTTCACGTAAATCTGCAGACGCTGTCCGTTCTGCTGCAGGTGGGAAAAGCCCGCTTTGCCCATCAGGCGGATTGCCATGATGCGCCCGGCCACGCGCACGTTCACGCGGGCAGTCTCCAACTCCTCCGCCGACTTGGCACTGTATTCCGCCAGTATTTGGGGCAGAGTATGCGTGCAATCGAAACGCGTGGGATAAGCCGGCTGTCCCAGCGCCTCAATCTGCTTCAGCTTCTGCCGGCGCAGGTCATAGATGTTCTCGTCGAGGGCCACGTGCGGATTATAAATGGAGTGGTAGCTGGTAGTTGGTAGCTGGTAGTTCGTAGCTGGTCTTGCGGCGCGGGCGTAGTCCGTTCAAGGTCGAAGACCGGCCCAATGCGATCCTCGAGCTACCAACTACCATCTACCAACTACCTGCATCAGCTTCTTCCATTGAAGCCACGCCCTGCTCGGCGTATATTTACGGGTTAACCAGCCAGCCACTGCACTCGGGGTCCAGCGCCTATGCCGCAAAATTACGTGCCCATCTTCCTCTTCATGGGGGTGGCCTTCGCGATTCCCGCGGTCACGCTGGTCCTGTTCAAGCTGGTGCGCCCGGAAAACCCGCACAAGACCAAGCTCATGCCCTATGAGTGCGGCATCACCCCAGTGGACGACGCCCGCGGGCGCTACACCGTCCGCTTCTATATCGTCGCCATCCTCTTCGTGGTTTTCGATGTGGAGACCATCTTCCTGCTCCCCTGGGCCGTTCGCTACCGCTGGCTGGGCAAATTCGGACTGCTGGAGATGGGCATTTTCCTCGGCATTCTGATCGTCGGCTACATCTGGATTTGGAAAAAGGGCGCCCTGGAATGGGTCTAGCGGACCGGGGCGACCCCGGCTGCCCCAATGTGATGAGAGTCACCACAGCCCGTGAGCTTGTTTCGTTGACACTGCTGTTTGCCCACTGTTAAAACTTATGCGACTTTTCAAGCAGTCTTTTGGTTTGTCCCCAGGGAAAATGGCGTAACCATGCCTGACGAGACCAAGGGCAATACCTCCCCGGATAAAGACCAGCAGCCGGCACCCCAAGCGCCGTCGTCCTCTGCTCCCAGCGCGTCCACGCCCGCCACGCCGCCTGCGCCGGCGGCCAAGCCGCCGGTCACCGTGCCTCCCAAGCCAGCGGCTCCTCCTGCGCCGCCAAAGCCCGCCGGCCCTGTCCCGGTGCCATGGGAGTCGGACATGGTAGGCCAGCTAAAGCAGCGCTTCGGCTCCGGCATCAGCGACGCCAGCACTTACCTGGGCCAAAGCTACATGGTGGTGGATCGCTCGGTGGTTTACGATGTCCTGCAGCAACTCCACGACGAAGAAGACTTCGATTACCTGGTGGATTGCACCGCCACCCACTATCCGCAGCGCCCTCAACCTTTCGAGGTCATCTGGATTCTCTATTCCTTTAAACGTAATGAGCGCATCCGGGTGAAAACCTTGCTCGCCGAAGGCGAAGCCGCCCCCAGCGCGGTTCCTCTGTGGAGCACGGCCAACTGGCTGGAGCGCGAAGTCTACGACATGTTTGGCATCCGCTTCGAGGGCCACCCCGACCTGCGCCGCATTCTCCTGCCCGAGGACTGGAAAGGTTTTCCCCTCCGCAAGGACCACAGCATCATCCAGCAGGACCAGGAATGGGTGCAGATCAACCTGGGGATTGAGAGCGGCCAATGAGCGAG
>DATJFA010000260.1:0-4246 GCA_035496015.1 Terriglobales bacterium
TTGAATCACTATCTTCTCTCCCTGCTACTGGGAATCATCGAAGGCCTGACCGAGTTTCTGCCCGTCAGCTCGACCGCCCATCTGCGCCTTTCCGAGGCTTTCCTGGGAGTAGATCTTACCAGCGGCTATTGGAAGATGTACTCCATTGTCATCCAGTTGGGTGCCATCCTCTGCCTGCCCATCTACTTTCGGCAGCGTATCCGGGAATTGGTGGCCAGCTTTCCCCACGGGCACGACGGCAAGCACACCCTCTGGAAGCACCCTCTCAGCTTGACCGCCGTAGCTTTTGTATTCACAGCCGTGCCCGCCTTGCTGCTGACCAAGGTGATTGGCAAAAACCTGGAGAGCGTTCACGTGATGGCATGGTCGCTGCTGATTGGCGGGGTGATCATGTGGGTAGTCGACGCCATCTACGGCCCGCCGCGCCCAATGCCGGCCCGCTCCCTGGGTGCCGCTGCCAGCGCCAGCACCCCAACACTTGGTTACCGGACAGAGCAGGTGGAGCAGATGAGCCTGGGACAGGCTATCTGGATCGGCATTTGCCAGATATTCTCCGCGGTCTTCCCCGGCACCTCACGCTCCATGGCAACGATTGCCGCCGGCCAGGTCACCGGAATGTCGCGGCCCGCGGCCCTGGAATTTTCCTTTTTCCTCTCCATTCCCACCATGGTCGCCGCCACCGGCTATGACTTGTTCCACTCCTTTCACCACAAGCCCGGCGCGGCCGACATCGGCGTCGCTCCCCACAACGGGCAGGAATGGATCGTGCTCGCCATCGGCTGTGTGATTTCCTTCGTCGTGGCCTACGCGGTGGTGGCCTGGTTCATGAATTGGGTGCGCAAGCGGGGTTTCGTTCCTTTTGCCGTTTACCGCATCGTTTTGGCGATTTTGGTGTTCGCCTGGGCGGGCCGCAACGCCGTGCACTGAGACTGAAATTTGGGCTGTCATCCTGAGCGACGATGCGCCGAACAGAGGCGCATCCGAGTCGAAGGACCTTGCGGTTTTTAGGTCTGTGGCGCGGGCGCCACGCAGACGCCTTCCCTAGGAAAGGTCCTGCTGAGGCCCTTCAGGGCCGAAGCATCTCGCGTGCACCGCCGATGGACACGCACCTCCCCGCCGGCGGCGGCGCGACAGAGGTCGACATATTCTCCTGTCTCCTTTGTGTATCTATTTTCATCACAATCCATGAGCGGATCTCGAGTTAGGATCGAAATGGACATCGTAATGCGGCTGGAAGCGGCGAGGGATCGAACGCTGGCGTACTTTGATTTGGGCGGCGAGCAACTAGACCGCACCTACGCAGCCGGCAAGTGGCCGGTGAGGTTTATCCTGCATCACCTTGCCGACGCGGAAACAGTTCTGTTCGACCGTATCCGCCGGGTGCTCAGTGAGCCCAGGCAGGTGCTCTGGGCGTTCGATCAGGATGCGTGGGCCAAAGGCCTGAACTACTCGCGCATGCCGCTCGACCTGTCGCGCCGCATTTATGAGGCCGTCCGGGCGGGAATCATATACCAGGCCCGTCTGCACTATGACTTGGACGGCCACCGCGAATTTGTGCACAGCGAAATCGGGGTGCGAACCCTGAAGGACGAATTCGAGAAGGTCGCCGCCCATAACGAACACCACCTGGAACAAATCGCACAGGCGCTGCGGAACGCGGCTGCGTAGGGGAGAGGACTAACACCCGGGACGTAATCTCATCGCGCAAGACGCTACATTTTCCGGCGGTTAGCATGACTTGATGAGCCCAAGTGAGGACTAACTCGGCACACTTCCGTTAACTTTCCCCACTTTTACAGGGGAGTTTCTGGCATAATTCTTCTGCTCTGGCGTGTCGCACCGAAGGCGGTTAAGTGTGCTTGTGTGCCGGCACGCGGCCGCCACCGGCAATGCGCCTTATGAGGTATTTCAGCAACGCATTCGTCCCGACCGGCAACCGGCGGCTCAACGAGCTGATCGGCTTCCTGCTGTTCGTCTCCGCCATCCTCCTTTTCCTTGCACTGGCTTCCTACTCGCCCCTCGACCCTTCCTTTAACAGCGCTTCCGCGCTGACCAGCGCGCATGGGGCGCGCAATTGGATAGGTCTGGTGGGGGCGATTGTTTCCGACCTGCTTTTACAGGGATTTGGCATCGGAATTTTCCTGGCCCCGTTTTTGCTCGCTCTGCTGGGTGCGCGCTGGTTCCGTTCCCGCAAGACGGCGTCGCCGGTAGCCAAGTCACTGGGCGCCATCTGGCTGCAGATCTTTGTGCCCGCGCTGCTGGCCCTGCTGCCCGGCCACCTGCGCTGGCGGCACGTGATTCCCCTCGAAGGCCTGCTGGGAAGGATTGTTGGCGATTTCCTCATCCACTACTTGAACCTGCTCGGCGCCTATATTGTGTGCGCCAGCGTGATCGCCGTCGCCCTGTATTTCTCCACAGCCTTCTCTTTCGGCACCGCCAAAGCCTGGGCGGCGGCGCATTGCGGCTTCATTATTGCCCTCGTGGAACGCTGGCGGGATTGGCGCGCCACCCGCGAAAAGGAGCGCCTGCTGAAGGAGCTGGATAAGCGGCGCTCGGCCAAGCCCACAGTCACCGCCCAGCTCGTTCCCGCGCGGCAATCGCCGGTGTTACCGCGAAGTGGCATTGAGAAAGTGGATGAGGAGCGCATGGAGGCGCTCTCCCGCGAGGCCGCCAAAGTGCTGGGCACGGAACCGCCCGAGCCCGAACCGGCGCCGGATCCGGAAGTGGAAGTGGCCGAGCGTGCCGACACAGGCGCCAAGCACAAGACCACGCTGCCCCGAATTGCCGGCGGCTACAAGCTGCCTTCCAGCAGCCTGCTGCACCGTTCCGACGAGGCCCACCGCATTGACCAGGAGGAACTGCGCTCCCTCGCGCAGGTGATCACGCAGAAGTATGCGGAGTTCGAGGTCCACGGCCAGGTCACGCAAATCAATCCTGGCCCCGTGGTCACTACCTTCGAATACAAGCCGGAAGCCGGCATCAAGTACAGCCGCATTACCGGCCTCACCGACGACCTGTGCCTGGCCTTGCGCGCAGAGAGCATTCTCATTGAGCGCATGCCCGGCAAATCAACCGTCGGCCTGCAGGTGCCCAACCGCGAGCGCGAAACCATCTGGCTGCGCGAGGTCATCGAATCGCAGGAATTTTCCGGCGAAAAATCCAAGCTCACCCTGGCCCTGGGCAAAGATATCAACGGGCGCATCGTGGTCGCCAATCTGGGCGCCATGCCGCATCTCCTGATTGCCGGCTCCACCGGAGCGGGCAAGAGCGTGGCCATCAACGCCATGATCATGTCCATGCTCTACAAGGCCACGCCTGACCAGGTGCGTTTCATCCTGGTGGACCCCAAGCGGCTGGAGCTGGGCGTCTATGAAGGCGTGCCGCATCTCTACACTCCCATCATTACCGAGCCCAAGCTGGCAGCCAATGCGCTGCGCAACGCGGTGCGCGAAATGGAGCGCCGCCTCAAACTGCTGGCGGAAAAAGGCGTGCGCAATATTGACCAGTACAACCAGCTCTTCGAAGACGAGATGCCGACGCTGTTTGAGAACGCCGGCGAAGAGCAGGAGCGGCCTCTGCCCTACCTGGTCATCATCATTGACGAACTGGCGGACCTGATGATGCTCGACTCCGGCAACGTCGAGGAGTCCATCACCCGCCTGGCGCAGATGGCGCGCGCCGTGGGCATCCACCTGATTCTTGCCACCCAGCGCCCGTCAGTGGACGTCATCACCGGCCTCATCAAGGCCAACTTCCCTGCCCGCATTTCCTTCCGCGTGGCCACCAAGGTGGACTCACGCACCATTCTCGACGCCAATGGCGCCGAATCGCTGCTCGGCCGCGGCGACATGCTCTACCTGCCCTCCGGCTCCGCCCGCGTGCAGCGCCTGCACGCGCCGTTCGTTACGGAGAAGGAGATCGCCGCTGCCGTAGACTTCTGGCGCTCCCAGGGAACGGCCGAGTATCAGCAGCACTTCCTGGAAGCGCCTAAGGAAGAAGGTGCGGCTGGCTCCGGCGGCGAAGGTGGCGAGGGGGGCGACGAGAACGATCCTCTCTTCGAAGATGCCGTGCGCCTGGTCATCGAGTTCGGAAAAGCCTCCACTTCCCTGCTGCAGCGGCGCTTGCGCATCGGCTATGGCCGCGCCGCTCACCTGATTGATCTGATGGAGAAAGACGGCATCGTTGGCGCCGCCGACGGCCCCAAGCCCCGCGAAGTCCTCAAGCGTCCCGGCTGGCTCAATGAAGT
>DATJFA010000261.1:0-10249 GCA_035496015.1 Terriglobales bacterium
GTCGAGATGGACGGCTTCGAATCCAACGAAGGCGTCATCCTCATCGCCGCTACCAACCGCCCCGATGTGCTCGATCCCGCGCTGCTGCGCCCCGGCCGCTTCGACCGCCGCGTGGTGGTGCCGCGTCCTGATGTGCGTGGCCGCGAAGAGATTTTGCGCGTACACACCCGCAAGATTCCATTGTCGGACGACGTGGATCTCTCCATCCTTGCGCGCGGCACACCGGGCTTCTCCGGCGCCGACCTGGCCAACATGGTTAACGAGGCTGCCCTGAACGCCGCCCGCCAGAACCGCAAGATGGTGATGATGTACGACTTTGAGGTGTCCAAGGACAAGGTCCTCATGGGCGCCGAGCGCAAGTCCATGCTGCTCTCCGACGAGGAGAAGAAGGTCACGGCCTACCATGAGGGCGGGCACGCCCTGGTGGCGGCGCTGCGCGAGCATGCCGACCCGCTGCACAAGGTCACCATCATTCCGCGCGGTATGGCGCTGGGCGTGACCATGCAGCTGCCCATTGACGACAAGCACACCTACACCCGCGACTACCTGGAAACGCGCCTGGCCATCATGATGGGCGGCCGCGTGGCCGAGGAGCTCTTCCTGAGCACCATGACCACGGGCGCGGGCAACGACATCGAGCAGGCCACCGAACTGGCCCGCAAGATGGTGTGCGAGTTCGGCATGAGCAACCTGGGACCGCTCACCTTTGGGAAGAAGGAAGAGCAGATCTTCCTCGGCCGCGAAATCGCGCAGCACCGCGACTACAGCGAAGACACGGCCATCAAGATTGACCAGGAAGTGCGTCGCTTTGTGGATGAAGGCTACAAGTCGGCGGTGGACATTCTGGGCTCGCACCGCGACATTCTGGAGCGCATCGCTAAGGCGCTGCTGGAGCGCGAGGTGCTGGATGCCAACGAAATCCAGCTAATCATTGCCGGCAAGGAACTGCCGGTGAAGGTGGCGCCGGCTCCGCCTTCCGACGAAGGCGGCATGCAGAAGGTGCTCAAGCCCGAACCCGGCCGCGCCGGAGTGACCAAGCCCGGCGAGCGCCCCGCTCCCGCGTAAGAGCAGTTGCCAGTTCTCAGTAGTCAGCCGGGCGACCTCAAGGCCGCCCTTATTTTTTTGGGTTTAATCACAGGCCCTTTGCCAAGAATGCACACGTGGGCACAGGCGCCCCTCGCCTGTGCGGCGAGCGTAGCTCGCTAGGTTTTGCGGCAAATTTTTTCGAATGTCGTCCTGAGCGCAGCCGAACGATTCGCTTGAGAATTGTTCGGCGGAGTCGAAGTTGAGGCGTTTTGGCGGCGTCTGAGCCGCCAGCCGAAATCCTGAGCGTAGCGAAGGAGCCCTTTAGAACTCCCGCCACCAGCTTTTTTCCTCCACGGGTGTAGGGCTTTCGGCTCGGGCCTATGCCCTCGCTCAGCATGACATTTGTGTGGAGGCGAGGCTCTGCCCCCTTACACGCTACAATTCCTTCATGGCTGCCTCGGAAAAACCCGCGCTGCCGGCGGAGCCGGCGCTCGATTGGAACCGCTATGTTTCGGATTTCCAGAAAGCCGCTCATCAGGCGGTGGACTGGGTAACGGAGTACCTGCGCCATACCCGCCGCTACCCCGTTGCCCCAGACATGAAACCCGGCAAACTGGTGGACGCACTCCCGCGTTCCGGCCCCGAGCACGGAGAGAGCTTTGCCGCGATTCTGCGCGACTTCGACACGAAGATCATCCCCGCCGTCACCCACTGGAATCATCCTGGCTTCCTGGCCTACTTCGCGTGCACGGGTTCCACGCCCGCAATCATCGCGGAGATGCTGGCGGCTGCGCTCAACACCAACGGCTTGCACTGGGACACTTCCCCGGCTTTGGTCGAACTGGAACAGGTGGCGCTGGGCTGGCTAGGCGACTGGATGGGAGTTCCAGCGGACTGGTTCGGCATCATCTATGACACCGCCTCCACCTCCAGCTTTCACGCCATCTGCGCCGCCCGCGAGCTGGCCGACCCGGACAGCCGCCTGAACGGCGCCAGCGGCAATCTGGTGCTTTACACCTCCGAGCAGTCGCACTCTTCCATCGAGAAGGGCGCCATCGCCGCCGGCATTGGTCAGCGCAATGTACGCAAAATTTCGGTGGACGCTGAATTCCGCATGCAACCGGATGCGCTGGCTGCCGCGATCGAGCGCGATCGCGCCGCCGGCGAGAAGCCGTTCTGCGTGGTGGCTACCGTGGGCACCACTTCGACCACCAGCGTGGATCCGGTCGCCGCGATTGCCGAAATTACCGAAAAGCACGGCCTGTGGCTGCACGTGGATGCCGCCTACGCGGGCGCCGCCGCCATCCTGCCCGAATGTCGCCCTATCCTGGCCGGCATTGAGCGCGCCCACTCGCTGGTAATGAACCCGCACAAGTGGCTGTTCACCGACATTGACCTCAGCGCCTTTTACACCCGCCGCCCTGACATCCTGCGCCGCGCCTTTTCCCTTACGCCCGAGTATCTGCGTGCCTCCGAAGACCCGCGTGCCATTCACCTGATGGACTACTGCGTGCCCTTGGGTCACCGTTTCCGCGCTCTGAAGCTGTGGTTTATCCTGCGCTACTTCGGGCGCGAGCGCCTGCAGCAGATTCTGCGTTCTCATATGGATTGGGCGCGCCGCATCGCCCGCGAAATTCAGGCCGATTCCCGCTTCGAGGTGGTCGCCCCGGTGCCCTTCTCGGTGGTCTGTTTCCGCTACAAAGGCTCGGATGACGACAACCGTCGCATCTTCGACACGGTGAACGCCTCCGGGAAATTTCTTATCTCGCACACTCAACTCGATGGCCGCTACGTGCTGCGACTTGCTATCGGCAACCTGGGCACCACCTGGGAAGATGTGCGGGGGGCATGGGAGATGGTTAAAGAAGTAGTCAGGAATCAGTAGTCGGGAGTCAGCTGGTCTTTATTGCCCAAATCATTTTGATTGTCATCCTGAGCGCAGCCGGAAGAATCGCTAGCGAATCGTCCGGCGGAGTCGAAGGACCTCTGCGCTTGTTTGCGCTCAATGCACCTGCGCAGGGAGTTCTCCATAAAAACTCCCTCCTTCATCACAGCACTTCCTATCGTTGGCGGGGTCTTTTGACTCGGGCATGCGCCCTCGCTCAAGATGACAGAAACCAAGAAACGTAGTACGGATGCACAAGCATCGTGCACCGGGATACCCGAGAGCCTGCACTGAGCCCGCCGAAGGAGCGGCTGCCCATTAGTTGACAGAACTAGCCCTTCAACGCTTCCTGTAGCTTGCGTGACTTGGCCTCCACCCCCTGGGCCAGTTTCTGCTTGTGGGCAATCAGCTTGGTGGCGATTCCCGCGTCGCTAATACCCAAAATCTGGGCCGCGAGGATCCCGGCATTGGTGGCGCCAGGCTTGCCGATGGCGACAGTCGCCACTGGAATGCCTGCGGGCATCTGCACCGTGGCCAGCAGCGAATCCATGCCCTGCAGCGAGGTGGAAGGAATGGGCACGCCGATCACCGGCAGCGTGCTATGGGCGGCGATCACGCCCGCCAGGTGCGCCGCGCCTCCCGCCCCGGCGATGATCACGCGAATGCCGCGCTCCGCCGCTTGAGAAGCGTATTCGGCGGTGCGCGCCGGCGAGCGATGCGCCGAAGTCACGTCTATTTCATAGCCGATGCCAAACTCCTCCAGCGCCTTAGCCGCCTCCCTCATGATCTCCAGATCGGAGTCGCTGCCCATCACGATGGATACCAACGTTTTTCCCGCCAAGTTTCTGCTCCTGTTTAGAGTTTGTAGCGCCGGCCTCTGGCCGGCTGTCGCGAGGGTGTCTTGCCCTCGCATGATGCGGGCAAAGCCCGCATAAAGGGCCGCCGGGACGGCGGCGCTACTTCCCCACCGCCCGCGCCGCAATGTCCTTGCGGTAATGCATGCCTTCAAATCCGATGCCGGAAATAGCGGCGTAGGCCCCCTCCACCGCCTCTCCCAGCGTGTCCGCCCTGGCAGTCACGCCCAGCACTCGGCCACCCGTAGTGTAGAACGTTCCGTCCTGGTAGCTCGTTCCCGCATGGAACACCTTCACACTCGGTCGCTGGCTGGCCTGCTCCAGCCCGACAATCTTTTTTCCCGCGGCAAAGGTTCCGGGGTAACCTCCCGAAGCCACCACCACGCACACGGCCGGCCGCGGCGACCACTTGAATTCTGCATCGCTTACCCGGCCCTCGATGGCCGCCTCCATCGCTGAAACCAGGTCGCTCTCCAGGCGCATGAGGATGGGCTGGGTCTCGGGGTCGCCGAAGCGGCAGTTGAACTCCAGCACCATGGGCCCGGTGGCGGTCATCATCAGCCCGCAATAAAGCACGCCGCAATATTCCATCCCCTCCGACTTCATGCCCTCGACCACCGGACGCGCGATGTGCGCCACCAGCCACTCGCGCATCTTGGCGTCAATAATGTCGTCCGTTGAGTAGGCGCCCATGCCGCCGGTATTGGGTCCGGTATCGCCTTCGCCCACCCGCTTGTAATCCTGCGCCGCCACCAGCGGCGCCACCCGCTCCCCATCGCTCACCACCAGGAAAGAGAGTTCCTCGCCCTTCAGGCATTCTTCCAGCACTACCCGGCTGCCGGCTTCGCCCAGCATCTTGCCGGAAAGCATGTCCACGGCCACCGCCGAAGCTTCTTCCTTCGTCTTGGCGATGACCACGCCCTTGCCTGCAGCCAGTCCATCAGCCTTTACTACTACCGGCAGGTGGAAGTGGCCGAGCGCATCCTTAATTTCTCCCGGCGAAGTGCACACCGCGTAATGTGCCGTGGGGATGCGGTGGCGCTGCATGAATTCCTTAGCGAAAGTCTTGCTCGCTTCCAGTTGCGCCGCTGCCCGCGTCGGCCCGAAAGTGCGCCAGCCGCGTTTGCTGAATTCGTCCACCACGCCCAGGCTCAGGGGCAATTCGGGCCCAACTACCGTCAGATCGGGCCGCACCCGTTGCGCCGCCGCGACCAGCGACTCCAGCGACTTCACGTCTGCCGCCACGCACTCGGCTTCCCGGCAGATACCGCCGTTGCCGGGCGCGCAATACACCTGGGAAACACGCGGCGATTGCCGCAGTTTCCACACCAGCGCATGCTCGCGCCCGCCGCTGCCGATTACCAGGATTTTCATAGCCGCTGTCCGGAACAATTCAGGTTAGGGGGCAACTCAAGTTGCTGTCAAACCAGCCCACCCGCGTGGGCACAGGCGCCTCGCCTCGGCGGGGCGAGGGCAGCTCGCCTCCTCAAATGCAAAGCTCTGGGTCTTCTGTGGTGGATGTTGACTTCACTGCCCGGAAATCTTCAGCTTGATCTGTTCCGGTATGCGCTCGCGGATTTCTTCCGGCAGATGATCATGAATCTGACGCGCGCCCAGGCGGGCTACGTCGGCTACTACCAGCGGCGCCGGTGTAGCCACTGCCACCGCCAGCCAGATCAGCGCTGAAAGTCCAAAACCGGCGGCCGCCGCCAGTTCGAGAATAAGCGCATGATGAGGCTCGAAATGGTGGATTACTCCGAAGGCCAGCAGAAAGACTGCCGCTGAGGCGCTGGCCAGCACCATCAGTGCAATGTCAATAGTGCGGTGCAGCCGCTGCCGGCTGCGGCAATGAGCGCAGGCGGCAAAGTGGTCCTCATAGTCGTGGCGCATCTCGGGAGCGATTCCGGAGATGTCGTAGCGCCAGCCGGCTAGAATGCTGCCCACGATGGGGTCAACGCACTGTGATCTCATGCCTTGCGTGCTACAGCCTGAGCGCTTCCAGAGGAGCCGATTGGGTTGCCAGCAGCACGCGATTGTGCAGCAGGGTACGGCGGCCACCCAGCGCGCGTTCTGCGGTCCCTCTGGCGAGCTCGGGATGGTTGTTCTGTTCTGATAGATGCGCCAGCACCACAAACGCTGCATTTCCATCATAGTCGCTGGCAAAGAATTCCGCGAGGGCGTCATTGGAAAGGTGGCCAACCCGGCTCATTACCCGCTGCTTCACCGACCAGGGGTAGGGGCCGCCGCGCAGCATTTCCAGGTCGTGATTGGATTCCAGCATCAGCACATCGCAGCCGCGCACATGGTGGCGCACGCTGGCCGGCATGTAGCCCAGGTCGGTGACAATGGCCAACTTCACGCCTTCGCTGCGAAAGGTGAACGCCACCGGGTCGGCGGCATCGTGCGGAATAGTAAACGGAGTCACCGAGATGTCGCCTACCTGGAAGCTGGCTCCGGCGCTGAACGTTTCCACGCGGTCATGTTTCCACATCAGGCCCGCTTTATCGCGCATCAGCCGGCGGCAGGCCTGGTAGGTGGCGCCTGTCAGATACACCGGCACCCCCAGCTTTCTGGCCAGCATGGCCAGTCCGCAGATGTGGTCGGAATGTTCGTGCGTAATGAGAATGGCGGAGAGCGCGTGCGGGTCTTCATCGCTGGCCTTGATGCGTTTGAAAGTTTCGCGCGCGGAAAGGCCAGCATCCACCAGAATCCGGGTGCGACCGCCGGCCACGATGCTGCAATTGCCTCTGCTGCCGCTGGCCAGCACCGTGAACGAAACCGCCATGCGCCGAGCATAGCTGGAATGATGCTGCCGCCGGGAGTAACTTCTTGATTAACGCGGCCCCTTGGTGTGGATTTCTGGGAAAAGTCCCGCCTGTTTCCGGCTTAGTTCCTTGGCCGGAGTGCGCCCCAAAAACGTGCTCCCTTGCATGGCCAGATGCCAGGGGGCTGCTCAAACCGGGAATTCTGCATCCAAGAAGCGAGGTGAAAATGAAAAATCTACTCGCAATCGCAACGCTAAGCCTGGCCGTAGCCTTTGGAACCGCGGTTTGGGGCCAGGAGACATCCACCACCACCCCAGACACCAGCGTCAAGCACGACATGAAGACCGCCGGCCACGCCACCAAAAACGCGACCAAGAAAACCGGGCATAAGGTGAAGCGCACCAGCAAGCGCGTGGTTCACAAAGGCGCGCGCAAAACGCGGCGCACCTCCACCAAGGTGGAGCACAAGACCACGACCGGAACGGAACCGCAGTAAAAGGGCTCAGTGGGCCTTTGCAGTCACCGGCGCTTCGGGCGCCGCGTACACCACTTCTCCGTCGAGCAGCGTCATCAGGCATTTCAGATCTTTGATCTGCTGGGCGGGAACGGTGTACAGGTCGCGGTCCCAGACCGCAATGTCGGCCCTCTTGCCCACTTCGAGCGATCCGATTTTGTTTTCCAGGAACATCTGCCGCGCCGCCCAGGCGGTATAGGCGCGCAGGGCGGTGTGCATGTCCACCGCTTCTGCCGTGCCGAAAGGATGCGGGCCGTAGGTTCCTTTGAGGGTTTCACGCGCTGCGGCGGCCCACAGGCCATAGCGCGCCGGCAGCGGGGTAACTGAGTAATCCGATCCGCCGGCCCAAATAATCCCTCGTGCTTGCAGCGTTTTAAACGGCTCCAGGCGCTCACCGCGCTTTGGGCCGTAGTTGCCGGCGTAGATGTCGCCAATCCACCAGAGAAATTCGGGTTGCATTTCCGGATAGCCGGCGTCGTAAGCCTGCTGCAGCCTGGCCATTACGTCCAGAGCGTGCGGCGTGGGCAGATTGGCGTGAATAATGCTGTGGCGCAAACCGGGGTGGGGTTGTTCCTGTTCGACCTGGGCATAGGTATCCACCACCCAGTCCATGGCGCGATCGCCGACGGCATGCGTGCCCACGGGGACGCCGTTCTGGTGAAGAAGGCGGACCATTTCGCGATAAACCGCCGGATCGGTTTGCGGATAGCCGCGATTGCCGGCGCCCGAACTGGTGGCGTCAGGCGTTGTGCCATTGCGCAACCAGTCGTCATACACCCAGCCGGTGCGCGCGCCGCCGGAGCCATCCATGTAGATTTTGGCGCCGCAGGAGAGCAGGCGGTCATTGCCCAGAGTGGCGGGCAGGCGGGGAACGCCGTTGATCTCGGCCAGCGCCTTACGGGCGGACTCTAAGCTCGAACCCGCGTGCCACAGCACGCAGATGCGCTCCTTCAGCTGCCCCTGGTCGAGCAGGGATTTATAAGCATCCCAGTGGATCTGCTGAATGTCTGGGTCTTTGACTGAGGTCATGCCTTCGCTGTGCAGCACCTTCTGGATGTAGAGAATGCCTTGGCGCATCTGCTCCGGCGTAGTGGGCGGGATGAGCCGGGTGACCGGCTCCATGGCGGATGCTTCTTTGAGAACGCCGGTAGGATTGCCCTGCGGGTCGCGGTCAATGGTGCCGGCTTTTGGGTCGGGCGTGCCGGCAGTTATATGCGCCAGCTTCAGTGCTTGCGAGTTGGCCACCCCGTAGTGGCCGGTGGTATGAAGGAGCCAAACGGGGTTTTGGGGCGAGACGGCGTCCAGGTCGGCCGCCGTTACGTAGCGGTGCTCAGCCAGTTTGCCCTCGTCCCAGCCCGAGCCGGTGACCCATTCCCCCGCCTTGGCCAGAGCTACCTTGGCCTTCACTCGCGCCACAATTTCGGCGACGGAAGCGGCATCCGAAAGCTTCACACCGTAAAGCTCCGCCACCCCTCCTTCGGCAATGTGGGCGTGGGTGTCAATCAGGCCAGGTGTGGCGGTACGGCCGTGCAGGTCAATAATGCGGATGCCGGGCGCCTTGCCGGCAAATTGCAGAACTTCGGCGTCGCTCCCGACCTTCACGATGACGCCGTGGCGGATAGCGAGAGCCTGGGCTGTTGAGTCCTTCGCGTCCACGGTGAGGATGTGGCCGTGCAGCAAGACCAGGTCGGCGGCCGGGCCTTGCGCGGCGACTGCTTGAGTCAACAGCAGGACAACTGTCAGAACGCTCAACCAACTCAGGTTGCGGTGCAAAGTCATGGGCACGTTCCTTTCGCGGCGGCAGTGTATCGCATGGCTATCTCCGGAAACGAATTGCCCTTCGGTTCAGTCCGAGCCGTAGACAACCGGTTGAGGTTTCACTTTCAAGGTTTCAGGGTTTCAAGAGCTGCAGTTGCGATCACGCGAAACCTTGAAACCTTTCGAAACCTTGAAACCTGGAATTTGACCCCGCCCAGTAAACCTCTCTTCGCCGCATCCGCATCCAGCGAATGCTAGACTGGCGGGTCACTCCTTCATGCGAGATCAAGCCATTGCATAGGCCGGTGCTGGTGGTGCATGGCGGCGGGTGGGCCATTCCCGACGACATGGTGGACGCCCATCTGAAGGGTATCCGGGCCGCGCTGGCCGCCGGTTGGCACCAACTGGAGCGCGGCGGCACGGCGCTCGATGCGGTGGAAGCGGCAGTGGTGGTAATGGAAGACGACGAGGCCTTTGATGCCGGGCGCGGCAGCTTTCTCAACCGCGATGGCCGGGTGCAACTGGACGCGCTCATGATGGATGGAGCCACGCTGCGCGCCGGCGGCGTGGGCTGTGTGGAACGCATCCGCAATCCTATTCACCTGGCCCGCATCGTGCTGGAAGATAGCCCGCACGTGTATTTTGTCGGGCCGGGAGCCGAGTCTTTCGCAGCGGATCACGGTGTGACGCTCATTGACAACCAAGAACTGGTAATCGAGCGCGAAGTGGAGCGCCTGCGCCGCCTGCAGGCCCAAGGCGAATCTCCGGCCGACGTTTTTTCCGCCTCCCATGACACCGTAGGTGCGGTGGCCCTGGACAAGAACGGCAACCTGGCCGCTGCTACCTCCACCGGGGGTACACTCAACAAGACTCCCGGACGGGTGGGGGATTCCTCCCTCATCGGCTGCGGCTGCTATGCCGATAACCAGAGCGCGGCCGTTTCCACCACCGGCTGGGGCGAGCCCATCATGAAGCTGGTGCTGGGCAAGTGGGCGGCGGACCGGGTGGCCGCGGGCGCGCCTCCGCAGCAGTCTGCCAGTGAGGCCATTACTTATCTGCGACAGCGGCTAAGCGGTCACGGAGGCGTCATCGTGCTGGACGCGCAGGGACGCCTGGGCATTGCCCATAACACACCCCGCATGGCCTGGGGATTCGCCACCGCCGAGCAGCAGGCCTGTGGGATAAAACGGTAATTACAGCGCGGCTACGTGATCGCTACACGGCCTCAGCAACTGTCATCCCGAACGAGGGCGAACGCCCGAGCCGAAATTGAGGCGTTTAGCGGGCGTCTGAGCCCGCTGCCGAAATCCTGAGCGCAGCGAAGGACCTCTGGCTTCTTCTTAAAATCTCAATTCTGTCATGTTGAGCGAGGGCGCACGCCCGAGTCGAAACACCCCTGCGCGACACCAAAGCGCCGAGCTGCCTGGAGGAGTTTCTAACGAGCACG
>DATJFA010000262.1:0-4250 GCA_035496015.1 Terriglobales bacterium
AGCATTTTGGGCGAGGAGCATTCGCCCCTGCGCGATGAGACCACCAACCAGGAGCCCAATCACGAATGGGCCAAATCCGAACTGATCAAGGCACAGGTGGAATTGGGCACGCTCGAGGCCCATGGACAGGCGGTCCGCATCCAGGTAACAGGCTATCGCGAAGTCGCCCAGCGGCTCGGCGGGAACGCCCTCCGGCAAGGGGAGTTGCTGGCGGAATTAAAGGTGGCGGAAGAGAAATATCTGCTGTACGTGAATAAACGCGAAGAGGCGAGGATCGAAAACGCGCTCGACCAGGGCGGAATTCTGAACGTCACCATTGCTGAAGAACCGAGGGTCCCGGCGCTGCCAGCCCGGGCAGGGTGGGTGTTTGGCCTGATCGGCGTAATGCTCGGAAGCACGCTGAGTACCGGCCTCGCCTTTACGGCTGATTATCTGAATCCGGGCTTCAGGACTCCGGATGAAGTTGTGAACTATCTGGGCGTGCCGGTCCTCGCATCGCTGCCCAGGTGAGTTTGTAAGGAGGAAAAATCGATGAGTACACGACCGGATCTACTGGAACACGCACTGGCGGGCGACATTTTCGAGACGGAAGCAACCCAGCCGCAGACGTCAGCGGTGCGCGAATCAATTGCGTGGAACCCCGATCGCTTCGGCGAAGAGCAGCTTCGCAGCCTGGTGCGGCAGGTATTTCTTCCGGGCTGGCCAAAGCCCGCCCGGCAAGTCGTCTTCTGCGCCATCGAAGATGGCGATGTTGCCGGAATCTGTTTGCGGGTCGGGCAAGTGCTGGCCGCCCAAATTCCTGGAAATGTCGCGCTGGTCGAGGCCCACCTGCAATCCAGCGAAGAGAACGGGGACTATGGAACCTCGGGGCCAGTGTATCGTCCGTCCGGCCTCAGGCCCTTGCGCGACACCGCGCGGCGCGTTTCCAGCCACCTGTGGCGCGTGCCGCGCGAAATGTTCATGGGCGAAAACGAGGCTGGGCTTTCGGTGGAGTGGCTGCCGGGTCGACTTAGGGAACTGCGGCTCGAATTCGACTACACCATCGTTCACGGTCCTCCGGCCACGCAGTGCAGCGACGCTGCATTGCTGGGCTACCTGAGCGACGGAGTCATTCTGGTACTGGAGGCGAATTCGACCCGGCGGGCTGCGGCCCAGAGAGCAGTCCAGGTTCTGCACGCTACTAATGCACGCCTGTTGGGGTCGGTTTTGAGCGGGCGCACATTTCCTATTCCGGAAGAGATTTACCGGCGACTGTAGAGAGGGATCGAACCGGCGCCGGCGTGTCACAAGGATGCAGTGACGAACTCCCACCCTGTCTCTCCACAAGACGGAGAGACGAGGGTGGGGCACCCAGTTGAATCATTGCGTTTTGTTCCAGGCAGTCTTCAGTTGTGAAGTAACTTTGCGGAAAACAGGCAGCCAATTCGAATGGGACTCAAATAGCAGAGCTTCGTCCGATACCCACCTGCCTTCCATGACAACCCAGCCGGACCGCTTGCTGCCTCCCGCTCCGGGGGAAGGAACATTTTCAACCTCGCCCTGGTACGTGGTGCAGACCCGATACCGTTTTGAAAGCAAGGTTGCCTCGCAGCTGCAGGGCAAAGGCGTCGAGGTTTTTCTTCCTCTCTTGAACGAAATTCATCGCTGGAGTGACCGGCAAAAGATCGTCTCTCTTCCCCTGTTCTCGGGATACGTCTTCGTGCGGCTGCAGCCGTCAGCTTCGTGGCGTACCAGTGTCCTGCGCACCGAAGGGGTCATGGGGTTTGTGCAAGTCCATGGCGATGCGAGCCCGATTCCTGTCCGGCAGATTGACGGCCTGCGCCGTCTGCTGGCGCAGAAGCTGCCGTGCGCCCTGCACCCATTCCTGAAAGTAGGACAGCGGGTGCGGATTCGGGGCGGATGCCTCGACGGACTGGAAGGCATCCTGGCGCAAAGCACCCAGAAAACACTGGTCATTTCGATGGATTGCATTCAGCGATCGGTGGCGGTCACCATTGAAGGATACGAACTCGAGCCGGCCTAACATGCCCTTCCCAGCGCCGTTCAATCCGGAAGGCTTTCGCGCCCGGGCCCGGCCGGTTCCGGCAAAAAATCTGCAGTCCATCACATGGAACGGGGCTGTGGCCGCGCCTCGCTCCGGATTCGAATGGTTAGCCTGGCAGGAGCAGCCCGCGCCTCGACGCCGTGAGCACGGGCAAGCCCGGAATGTCCTGATCGTGGGCGCAGGGCCCATGGGACGCAAGCTGGCCGCAATCCTGGAGCGCGAGCACATCGACGGCCGCACCGTCGTGGGCTTCCTGGACGAACGCGAACTGGTCGCGGGCGATGTGCTCGGCCGGGTAAAGAATCTTGCCCGCATCGCGCGCCGCGAATTCGTGGACGAAGTCATCCTGGTGATTCCTGACCGGCGTGACCTGGCGAAATGGGTGGTCCGCGAAGCCCGCCGCAACCGGCTGAATATCCGGATGGTTCCTGATCTTTATGACGATGAGTGTGAGCCTGCCCTTGAGCCGGGCGATGAACCCGGTCAGCTGCAGCTGCAGTATTTCGGGGACGTGCCCGTACTGACCCTGCACGAAGAGAAAGCTCCGGCGTACGGCCTGTTCTGGAAGCGGGTCCTCGATATCACGCTGTCTGCTGTTGCCTTGCTGGCGGCTGCGCCATTGCTGGCCGCGGTCGCGCTGGCGATCAAGGTCGCCTCGCCGGGAGCAGTGCTGTACCAGGCCAAACGCGTTGGCCTTAAGGGACGAAGATTCATTTGCTACAAATTTCGCACCATGGTCTGCGATGCCGACAAGTTGAAAGATGGCCTGCGCGCAGAGAACGAGCGCCGGGGCCCGTGCTTCAAAATCGCCGCCGACCCTCGCATCACCCGCGTTGGCCAGTTTCTCCGGCGCTATAGCCTGGATGAACTGCCGCAGTTGTGGAACGTGTTGCGCGGCGAGATGAGCATGGTCGGCCCCAGGCCGCATCCTCTCGACGACTTCGGGCAATATCGCCTGGAGCATCTGCGCCGCCTCGACGTCACCCCGGGAATCACCGGATTGTGGCAAGTCACCGCCCGGCGCGACCCATCGTTTCAGCGGAACATGGCCCTCGACCTGGAATACATCGAGCACTGGAGTCTGGGACTGGACCTCCGGATTCTGTGGAAGACGATGTTCGTGGTCCTGCATGGAAGCGGTGCCTAGGGTGGCCTCGAGCGGACAAATTTCGCTGCGAAATTCGGTACCCGCCCTGGCGCACTGGACGGTCGCCGCCGCATTCCGCCCCCTGCATGCTCTCATGGCGGCGCCCACAATACTGTTTCTCGCAACCCTCACCATCATGCTCTTCCGTCCTCCAGATATGGCGTTCTACTGGCTGGACCGCATCGCTTTTCTGCTTCTCCTGGTCGTGGTGCTGTTGCGGGCGCTGGTGCCGCGCCGGCGGTTGACCATCGCCGCTCCTGCCATGTGGCCCATGGCCGGGTTGTTATTGCTGGCACTGGGCAGCCTTCTTGCCCAGCCGTATGACGCCCAGAGTTGGAGCGTGTTTGCCGCCAAGTGGGTCGTGCCCTTCGCGCTCTATCACCTGGCAGGATCGGTGTTCGACGACGCCGCCTCCCTGCGCCGCTTGGAGATCTTCGCGTTGGTGGTCCTGGGCTATTTGTGTGTGATTGCAATCCTGTTTCTCTGCGGCGCCAAAGCCCTCATCTTCCCCCGCTTCATCCTCGACGAGAGTCTGGGCATTCACGCCGATCGCGCCCGCGGGCCGTTTCTGCAGGCGGTGGCTAATGGCGTCACCTTGAACCTGCTGGGGCTGATCGCACTGGACTCATTCCGCCGCGGACGATTGAAGGGCTTGTCTGCGCTGTTGTTGCTGATTGCGTTGCCGCTGGCGGTCCTCGCAACCCGGACCAGGGCGGTGTGGTTGTCGTTCGCCGGCTGCATCCCCGCTTTGATTTTCCTGTCGTCCAGCCGGCGGGTTCGCCGCGCCTGCCTCCTTCTGATCCTGGCCGGAGGAGTGGGTCTGCTGACCGTTCTCAGTTTCGACGACACCAACACTTCTTTCTTCGACCGCCTGGAAGACCGCAGCCCGGTGGAATTCCGGGTCGTGATGTACCAGACCGGACTGGAAATGTTTCTGGAAAAACCGCTCGCCGGTTGGGGAACCAGCGACCTGCAATCCGAATTGGCGAAACGGGTCCACGACTTTCATCAATCCGCCTTCTTCTTTCACAACACTTATCTAGAGATCGCCGTGCAGCA
>DATJFA010000263.1:0-8325 GCA_035496015.1 Terriglobales bacterium
ATCGTCTCCGACCTGCTGGAGTGCGCTCGTCCCAAGCCGCCGGAAACCCGCCTCTCCGACATTAACGCCACCGTGGAACATGCGGTCATGTTCTCCCGCCAGCAGGCGCTTTCAAAATCCATTGACATTGAGTTCCGCCACCAGTCCGTGCCGCTGGAAGTGGAGCACGACAGCAACCAGGTGAACCAGGTGCTGCTCAACCTGCTGCTGAATTCTATTCAGTCGATTGACCACAGAGGGAAAATTACGGTGACCGTTGAGCGCCATGACGGCGTTGCCACTATTGCCGTCACCGATACCGGACGCGGCATCGCTCCCGAGCACTTGCCCCACATCTTTCGCCCCTTCTACACCACCAAGGGAAATGGCACTGGCCTGGGGCTCTCGCTGGCACGCCGCATCGTGGAAGAGCACGGCGGGCGCATTGAAGTGATCAGCACAGTGGGCCACGGCAGTACCTTCACTGTCTTTCTTCCCCTGCGCCGCGCCTCCGCCCACGCCGCCGATTAGCCCCTCAGGATTCTTGTTCTCAGAAATTACTGAGCGAAAGCTTTCCAGAAAAATAGGGCCAGGTTGCTGCTGGCCAGATAGATGAAAAGCAGGGTCAGCAGAATACGGCCGGCCACTATGCCAGGTCCACGAGGCCAGTCGGCCAGATCGTAATAAAAGAATTCCACCACGATGCGCAACGTCCAATACACGCCGATGAACAGCGCCAGGGCCAGTGCTGCCCGGTCGCCATGCAGAAATTCGGAGTGCAGCGCCAGCGTCAGAATTCCGAAGGCGATGATGGTGAATACGGTGAATCCGCCGTAAACCCACATCAGCTTGCGATTGAATGGTGTGAGCTGCTTCAGATCCTCGTTCCAGTGCAATCGCCCCGGCACCTGAAAGCTGGCAATCAGAACGCAGAAGTGCCCCACGCCCGCCAGCCGAAGGATGAGACTAAAGAAATTCTCCACGCCGGACGACCCCAAATACCAAGCTGATAAATTCGCCATAATTGCTTCCTCCCATTGTTATCGCGCACCGATGGCCTCGAAAAAGGGCAACATCACGCGCTCCACGAACCAGGGATGGAAAAGAATGCAGGCCGGACCGCCGGCCCAAACTGCCATGAAAAGCCAGCCGCGCGCGCCGGAGCCCAGTCCCAGCCATTTGCCCAGGGCGCTGCGTTCGAAAAGAATCCCGTAGCCCTGCAATAAGAAATAGGCGGTGGGTAGCCCGTACCCGCCGCGCGCCGGAAACGAAATCACCAGGTCATGGATCAACCCCGAGGCAAGAAACGACATCAGCAAGGCGAGCCCGGCGTCAGTACTGGCCCGTATGGGGTGAAATATAAGGTTGTAACTGAGTTGACGGAAGCCCAGGTTCCACCGCTTCCCCCAAAAATCGCTCAAAGACGTAGCCAGCAGAGGGGAATGCATGATGGGCTCCGCATTTATGCCAGCGGAGCGCCAAACCAGGGACAGCAACTCGAATATCCCAAAGTGCGAAACGAGGACCAGACCAAGCATCCCGACCCAGCCGGCCATTACTTCCGCTGGGATATGCCGCACCCCGACCCAAAGCAGCACTGCTCCGAAACCTGTTTTCGCGCTCGCCCACATCCATTCACTTCTGGGCGGACGATCGGCATGGCGTTTCACATCGAGAAAGGCTTCCGCATCCATTCCCGGCCAGGCAAACAGGTAGGCGAGGCTTCGCCAGCTTCCGACACAATCCATCTTCAGGCTGGCCTTCCACCAGGTTTGCCACTTGCAGCCCCAGAAAATCGAGAAGGCCAGAAGCCACATGAAGCACCACGGCACCATCAGCGAATGAAACAGGATTGTGGTGGCGGGAAGAACGACCAAAGGTATCCAAGCAGGCCAGCCCGCTCTCGTCCACCTTCTACAAGAGTTTTGCGTCGCATTCACCACTGATGTAGTGCTCATCGTTCCGTCCCCAAGTTCGAACCGCCGTTCTTAGCGGTTCGGCCGACACTGCAACTGGAACAATGGCGGTGATCCGCCACCCACCTGTACACCACGCGCAGCAGAGGCTGCATGCCGGGCAGCTTGGCAGCAGCGTGAACCGGCCAGGCCCACCAGATTCTCCCCGCAAGGAACGTGACTGCCTGTGCTCCGCCCAGGACCTGCCCTTCGCCCGTGAGCACACGCATTTCCTGAAGCAGTTGGCTGGGGGCCAGACCGAGGAGGGCAGCCACGCGCGGATCCTGCAAGGGGGCCAGGCCAAAGCCACGCTTCTGCAGGGTGGAGCCAAAGCGCGAGCCAGGGATTGGCAGAGCTCGCACTCGCCGTCATAGAAAACCCATTCGGCGGCGCGCCGTCCTTTTCTGTCGGTTATTTCTGAAATGAGAGAAATCATAATTCACCAAAAAGGGCGGCTATTCCGCCGCCCTCAGCCTGGTTACGCCTCCGATCGCATATGCAGCAGATTGCGGACGCCGCCCCGCAGCTTAGCCAGCCGCTTCATGGTACTGGGCGAAAGTTCGCGAAATTCTTCGAACAGGCCGCTCATGGTGCTGACAAACTCCAGCATCTCCGCCATCCTTTCCCGGGCGTAAATCTCGTCGGTTCCTTCAGTCTTGCCGGCTTGTGCCAGACACTCGCGCACCACGGCAATGGTCGGGTCAAACTCACGTCGCTTGCGCTCCTCGACGATGATGTGGAACATCTCCCACACATCCTTCAGGGATTCGAAATGCTGGCGGCGGTCGCCCAGCACCGATACGCTGCGCACAATGCGCCACCCCTGCAGTTCGCGCAGGCTGGTGCTGACGTTGGAGCGGGCCACCGAGAGCGTGCGCGCGATTTCCTCCGCCTCCAGCGGCTTCGGCGAAAGGAACAGCAGGGCGTGGATCTGGGCCACCGTACGGTTTACTCCCCAGCGCGTACCCATTTCTCCCCAATGCAGGATGAATTTCTGGGCGGCAGGCGAAAGCAGCGATTTCGTGGTTTCTGACATTTCAGTCTATACAGAACTTACGATAATTACTGGCTGTTGTCAAGGGAGGACATAAGCTTACCTTTTTCAATGACTTAGCGGAAGACGAAATCAGGTAGTTCGGTTGAGAACTGGCTCCCCCAGGTGCAAGCCGCACTCGGTTTTTGCAAAACCCGGCCAGCGGCCCGTCCGCGCATCTTCTCCCAGCAAAACGGCGCGAGTGCAATGGGTGCAGCCGATGCTGGGATAACCGCGGTCGTGGAGTTGGTTGTAGGGCACATCGTTCTTGCGGATGTAATTCCAAACTTCGTCAGTGCTCCAGTTCGTCAGGGGATTGATTTTCACCAAGCCAAACTTCGCGTCCCACTCCAGTTTGCGCGCGCCCGCTCGGACGGCAGTTTGGTCGCGGCGGATGCTGGTGATCCAGGCGCGTAACTCTGCCAACTTCTGCCGCAGTGGCTCGACCTTCCGCAGGCCGCAGCACAGGTCGGGATCCCGCTTCCACAGCTTCGCACCGTGGATCCGCTCCTGCTCGGCCGCCGAAAGCGCTGGTTGGACTTTCTCAATCGTCACTCCGTAGCGCTCTTCTACCTCGGCCATCAGCTTGTGAGTTTCCGGAAAGAGAAAGCCGGTATCAATCGTGATCAGCCGAAAGCGTCTCTGGATGCTCGCTGCCATGTCTATCAGCACCATGCCCTCCGGCCCAAAAGCGGAGACGAGCGCAACCTCGTTCCCCAGCCTGTCAAATGCCCAGCGCAGCGCCACCTCCGCGTTCCACGTCTCCGCCGCTGCTTGCACAGCGTTTAATTCATCTTTCACGACGCAAGCTCCCCGTACTTCCCATCTGTGGCCTGAAGCAGAACCTGGTCCAGGGCCGGGGTCATGAAGCACTCACCCTGCGTTGCGGCCAGTCGAACCACCTCGCCCACAATCAACAGCGCAGGTGCGGCCAGCGGAGGCGCGGCGGGTAACTCGTCGACGGTGGACACATGCAGTTGCTGGTCCGCAGTTGTGGCGCGTGAAACAACAGCGCACGGCGTTTCACCGGATAAACCTGCGTTTCGCAACCGGCGCGTAATCTCACCCAAGTTGCGGCCTGGCATGTAGACCACCAGGGTGGCCCCGCCGCGCACGAATGTCCGCCAATCGGCCTCTTCGTTGCTCGCCGCCCGATGGCCGGTTACGAATACCACGGCGGCTGGCCCGCGCCGATGCGTCAACGGAATTCCGGCCCCGGCCGCCGCGCCCAGTGCCGCGGTCACTCCCGGAACGATCTCGTAGGGAATGCCGGCCCACCGCAAGGCCTCGATTTCTTCCCCTGCGCGGCCGAAAATTAACGGGTCGCCGCCCTTGAGTCGAACCACCTGCAGCCCCGCCGAGGCAAGGCCCACCATCAGAAAGTTGATTTCTTCCTGGGTGATTCTCTTAGACCCGCAGCGCTTGCCCACCTGGTGAAGCTGCGCCGCGGGATTGGCCAGTCGCAGGATTGCAGGCGTCACCAGTTCGTCGTGCAGCACCGCGTCCGCGGTGCGCAGCAGCCGCGCCGCCTTCAAAGTAAGCAATTCGGGATCACCCGGACCCGCCCCCACCAGATAAACCTTGCCCTTCATCATTGTTCCTCTTCACCTTCGCCGCCGCTTCGGCCGCTTGCGAAACTGAATTCATCCTGGCTGGTCAGCGAGCGCAGTAGCTCGCGCTTGCGTTCCGCGGGCAGTTCGCTGCTCAGCACCTCGCGCCTGAGCTTTCCCAGTTGTGCTACCCATTCCGCGTACTTGGGGCCAAACTGCTGTTCCAGCCTTTTCCTGATCCGCTGGGCCAGCAAAGGGCTCTGGCCCGCAGTGGAAATCGCGATTTGCAGGTCGCCGCGTCGCACCACCGCCGGGTAGAAGAAGTCGCATAGCTCGGGGACATCCACCACATTGCACAAAATTCCGCGGCGTTGTGCCTCGCCAAAGATGAACTCATTCAGCTCGCGCGAAGAAGTGGCCGCGACCACCAGGAAAATGCCCTCCAAATCGTCCGGCGCGAAGGCACGCTCCTCGAGGTCAATCGTCCCTGCATCCGCCCACTCGCGAAGCACCGGCTTGGCCTGCAAAGCCACAACCCGGATCTGCGCGCCTGTGTCCAGCAGGCTGCGAATTTTGGCCTCGGCCACCGCGCCCGCGCCCACTACCAGCACCGGGCGGCCGGCCAGCTTCACGAACATGGGAAACAGGCGTTCCATTGGCGACTAGCCTTCCACCCCGTGCGGCACGCGGCCCGGCGAAACATCGCGCGCCACTGCCTCAACCAGCTCTCCGGCCAGGAACTCGCGCAAATCCTCCTCGCCATGCCGGGCAAAAAACTGCCGCAGGTTCTCGCCCCAGTAGCGCCCCTCCAGATAGCGGCGCAGCAAGCGCTCCAGCGCATCCGGCACTTCGCTCGCGGGGCACCGGTATCCCACTGGCCGCGCCACTGCCTGGTTGCGGCCCACCGCTCCGCCCAGGCAGAAGTAGTAGGCATCCACCAGGCGGCCATCCACCTTCAGCTTCTTGCCTTCAATGCCGATGTCGGCAATCCAGTGCTGGCCGCAGCTGTTGGGGCAACCGGTGACGTGCAGCTTCAAATCCTGGTCGAACTCCGGCAGGCGCTCTTCCATCTCCTCCACCAGCCAGCGGGTGAAGCCCTTGGTTTCGGTGATGGCCAGTTTGCAGAACTCGGTTCCGCTGCAGGCAATGGCGCCCCGCCAGAACGGCGAGCCGCCAACCCGCAGTCCCAGCGCGTCCAGTTCCCTGGCCAGCGGGTCCGTGTTGGCCCGTGGCACATTCACGATCACTAGGTTCTGCATGCCCGTGGTGCGCAGTTCGCCGCCGGCAAAGCGCTCCGCCAGGTCCGCAGCCGCCCGCATCTGGTCAGCGCTGATGCGTCCGCGCAACACAGTAGCTCCCACGTAGAAGTAGTCGTTTTGTTTTTGTGCGTGAATTCCCACGTGATCGCGGTAAACATCATTGGGCGGCTCTTCCGCAACCGCAGGATCGAGCCGGGATCCGATGTGCTGCTCGAGTTCGTCCAGGAACTGTTCCGGCGTCCAACCCAGGCGCAGGAAGAGGAACTTGAGCCGGGCGCGCTCGCGATGTTCCCGCAATTCCTGCGAGTCGCGAAAAATTTCAGCGATCCCCTTCACCACCGGCAATACCTGGTTCCAGCGCACAAACGCATTCAGACGCGCAGCCAGGTGCGGCTCGGCTGAGAGGCCGCCGCCCACGCGCAGCGAAAAGCCAACTTCCGAATTCTCGCCAAAGCCGCGCCGGATGGCGGTCAGGCCGATGTCGTTAATTTCCGGATATGAACACCACACGCGGCAGCCGGTGACGGAAATCTTGAATTTGCGGGGCAGGTTGTAAAAATCCGCGTTCCCGGCCAGCAGGCGCGTAGCCTCCAGAGCCAGCGGAGAGGCGTCGCAAATTTCGTCGGCATCTACGCCCGCCAGCGGGCAGCCGGTGACATTCCGCGTGACATCGCCGCACGCGCCCATCGTGTTCAGGCCGCAGCGCCACAGCGATTCCAGAACCTCCGGCAGCGCCGCAATCGTCACCCAGTGCAATTGAATGTTCTGCCGCACGGTAATGTCCGCGATGCCACGTGCGTAGCGCTCTGTGAGTTCAGCAATAGTGCGCAACTGGTGCGAAAGCAACAGGCCGTTGGGGATGCGAATCCGCACCATGAAATAGGGCAGGGCCTTGCCCTCGCCACCCTGCCCGCCAACCACGCCCGCGCCGTCGCCCTGCGTGTACACACCCCACCAGCGGAAGTAGGTGCTCAACCACTCCGGCGGAATGGCGGCAAATCCCTGCTGAGCGAAGCCGCGAATCTCACCCAGGCACTCCCACGGGTTCTTTTCCCGCTTGAGGCGCTCGGCGCGCTGTGCCTTGGTTTCTTTTTGCGTATCGGGCATAAAAACAAAAAGCCCACCGTCAGCTTTCTTCTGACGATGGGCTGTAAACGCTGAAACTAAGAATTCTCTAAATCAGCATTTCCTCCGCGCCAGAAGACACGAGCGCACAACAACAAGCGCAACAGCACATCTGGCGGAAATTGGAATGCGATTGCATTATCTCAGTCGGCGATTCTAAATACGAGCGGCCGCAAGGTCAACCGCCCGCAAGCACTTGTTGGATGAATATTGCGAATCCAAGGAAGCAGTTATTTTGCTGGCCAAAGCGCATGCGGGGTGCCAACCGGAATAACAAAACATCTTCCGGCGGAAAACCCGAAACGTAGTCATTGATTGAGGGCCGGGCATAGCGGAACAGCGCGCGGTATGCGTTTGGCGCGGGCAAAACAGGCCTTCAAAACCCCACTGGAACAGCGAGTTAGCCGGAGCGCCGCACCCTGTGATGGCCGTCACACCCCCGTGTGCCGTCCTCCAGTACACTATCAGGCGATGGCTGGGGAAAAAGTGCTCATTGTCGACGACGAAAGGCTGGTGCGCTGGTCGCTGCGCCAGAAATGTGAGGAGTGGGGCTACCAGGTGTCGGAAGCCGACACCGCCGATGCTGCTCTCGCCCTCGCCCGCCATGAATCGCCCGACCTGGTGCTGCTCGATGTCCGCCTGCCTGACGCCAACGGCCTGCAGGTTCTTGAAGAGCTGAAGAAGAATCAGGACGCCCGCGCCGTCATCATGATTACCGCCGATCCCCAGCTGGACGACATCAAGACCGCGCTTAAGCTCGGCGCCTACGATTTCGTCGGCAAGCCGCTGGAGTTCGACGAACTGCTGGTGGCCATGAAAAACGCGCTGGAGGCCACCCGCCTGCGCAGCGAAGTGCAAACGCTGCGCGGGGAGGTGCGCCGCCGCACTGGCTATCACTCCGTTATCGGCACCTCCGCCAAGATGACCGAACTGATGGGCTTTGTGCGCAAGGTCGCCGCCAGCGAGGCCACCACCATCCTCATCCAGGGCGAAAGCGGCACCGGCAAGGACCTGATCGCCAAGGCCATCCACTACGAAAGCGCGCGCCAGGAAATGCCCTTTGTGGCCGTCAACTGCTCCGCCATTCCTGAGACGTTGATGGAGGCCGAACTGTTTGGCCACGAGCGTGGCGCCTTTACCGACGCTAAGGCCATGAAGAAGGGCCTGTTCGAAATGGCCGACGGCGGCACGCTTTTTCTCGATGAGATCGGCGAGCTCTCGCCCCTGCTGCAGGCCAAACTGCTGCGCGTGCTGGAGGACCAGGTGGTGCGGCGCATCGGCGGGGTGCGGGACATGCAAGTGGATGTGCGCGTCATCGCCGCTTCCAATCGCGACCTGGAACGCGCCGTACAGGAGGGCCAGTTCCGCCAGGACCTCTACTACCGCCTGGCCATCATCGCCATCTTTATTCCGCCGCTGCGCGA
>DATJFA010000264.1:0-5128 GCA_035496015.1 Terriglobales bacterium
GGGATTCCTGCCCACCGACCGCCTGGTGGCGGAGTGGTGGTTGCGGTCGAAGCGCGTGGAGATGTTTCTGCAAAGCGGGCAGAAACCGGAGTTTGAAACGGTGCAGCGCATTTCCGTGCCGGCGCAGATTTATGAGTGGAAAGCGGCCGAGGGTACGCGCGCGCGGGCGGCGGAGGTGCAGGCGCGAAACCGGGAGCAGTTTCTGAAAGCCTTCAAAGGGGGCCTGGCGGTATTGGGCTATGAGCGGGATACGGAGGGGAATGGAAGCTTTCTGCTGGGGCGGTGGGAAGAAGAGTGGTCGTATGGTGAGAAGCAGTAGTCAGGGGTCTGTGAAAAGCGGGTTCTTCGTTGCGGTCGTCGCGCAAGCGCGGTTCGCGCTGCCTCAGAATGACAAGTCAAGAAAAGGGTGGCGAAGATGCAGCGCTAAAGCACTGCGCCACCCAAAGGCTGGGATCAGAGTAAGGGGGCAGGAGTGAAAAGTCGCTGCATGGGCTTCATGATTCGGCTGCGCTCCTATCCGCTGAGTCCTGACGCCTGAGTCCTGACTACTACTATGAAAATTGAAGCGATCACGCTGCGTGAAATCCGCATGCCGCTGGTCCATTTTTTCGAGACCAGCTTCGGGCGCACCTACGAGCGCCGCATTTTGCTGGTCACCGTGCATTGCCAGGGCCTGGACACGTGGGGCGAATGCGTGGCGGGCGAAGACCCGTTCTACAGCGACGAGTGGATCGACAGCGCTTGGCTGACGATGAAAGGCTATCTGGCGCCGGCGGTGATTGGGCGCAATCTGGAGGCAGGGCGCGATTGTGTGGCCTTGTTCGCCCGCGTTCGCGGGCACCGCATGGCCAAGGCAGCCATCGAGAACGCGCTGTGGGATGCCGAGGCACGCGAGAAGGGGCAGCCGCTGTGGAAGCTGCTGGGCGGGACACGGCGGGAAATTGCCTGCGGGGTTTCCATCGGCATCCAGGACACAGTGGAGCAGTTGCTGGAGAAGATTGGCACGGAAGTGGGGGCCGGTTACCAGCGCATCAAGGTGAAAGTGAAGCCGGGGTGGGATGTGAAGGTGCTGGAGCGGATCCGCCAGAAGTGGCCGGATATCCTGCTGAGCTGCGACGCCAATTCCGCCTACACGCTGGAGGATATCGGCCACCTGAAGCGCTTCGACCAGTTCAAGCTGCTGATGATCGAGCAGCCGCTGTGGAATGACGACATCTACCTGCATGCGCGGCTGCAGCGGGAGCTGAAGACCCGCATCTGCCTGGATGAATCCATCCGCAACGCGCGCGACGCGGAGATGGCGGCCGAGTTGCGCGCCTGCGGCATCATGAACATCAAAGTCGGGCGGGTGGGCGGTTTCAGCGAGGCGGTGCGGGTACACGACATTTGCCAGCTGCACCAGATTCCGGTGTGGTGCGGCGGGATGCTGGAATCGGGCGTGGGACGGGCGCAGAATATTGCCCTCTCCACGCTGAACAATTTCAGCCTGCCGGGGGACGTTTCTGCTTCGAAACGTTACTGGAAAGAGGACATCATCGAGCCCGAGGTGACGGTGTCTTCTCAGGGGACCATCAAGGTTTGCGATCAGCCGGGCACGGGATATCGTGTTCGCGAGGATGTAATAGAGAAGCTGACGGTGAGGAAAGAGCGAGTAGCCAGTACCTAGTATCCAGTAGCGCCGGCCTCTGGCCGGCTGTCGCGAGGGCATCCTGCCCTCGCATGCGGGCGGGACGCCCGCAGGACAGCCGCCGGGATGGCGGCGCTACGATGCCTCCCTGACTACAAATCGCGGGCGACGCGGAAGCCGTAGTCGGCGTACTGGAACTCGGGTGGAATGCTGGAGCGAGTGTGGCAGCGCGAGACCTTGATGTGGTGACGCCAGGACCCACCACGTGAGGCCTTGCGCTTGCCAGTTGCGGGGCCTTGCGGATTGCGTTCGGGTGAAATCTGGTAGTAGGCGGCGTCAAACCAGTCGCCGCACCACTCGTGGACGTTGTCGCACATGTTGAACAGGCCGTATGCATTCGGGGCATAGCGCGCCACAGGCTCAGGTCCAGTGAGCCAGCGCTGGTTGTAATGGGGCAAAGATTGAGGCGGATCGTCGCCCCAGGGAAAGAGCCTGCCCTCCTCGCCGCCACGCGCGGCGCGTTCCCATTCCGCTTCTGTGGGCAGGCGATAGCGGCGCCCGCTTACTTCTGAAAGCCACTGGCAATAGCGCTCCGCTTCCAACCAGGAGATTGCGACGACCGGCTGCTGAGGATGATTGAAGTTTGTGTCCTGCCAAAAAGGTGGCAGTGTGAGTTTGCGGGCGCCCAGGAAGCGTTGGTAGTCAGCATTCGTTACCTGGCAGCATGCCAACTCGAAAGCATCCACCCACACGCGGTGTACCGGGCGCTCGCAATCGAGGCCGGAGGCGTGGCCCATGTCGAACCAGCCTTCGGGAACGCGCGCCATCGCTGGCTCGAGAGCGGGCGGAAGCAGTTCGCGCAGGGACACAGGTTTCACCTTAGCACAAGCGGCAAGGCGCCAGTTTCATTGCTGGATCCGAGGAAAAGCAGGCGCTGCGCTGCGTTCAGCATGACAATCTTTAACCCACAGTTGGGTAAAAATGGGCTCACCTTCGCGATTTTGCGCGCAGCCGCAAATTTTTGCGTTGCACCAACCTTGGGTAATTGACGCCGGAGGCGGCGAGTTCTAAGTTAGTGGCTGCTGCTCGCATTCATACCTTAAATTCCCAGTCCTCTGATCGCGGTCACCGAACTTAATTCAGACAGAACGAGTCGATTTGCAGGAGCTGCCAGTGTTCGCGCGCGCTTTGGAACTGACTACCCTGCCGGGGAAACTGCGGGAGGTAGTTCGCACCCTGCGGGAGGGGGTGATGTCAACGTTGAGTGCACAGCCGGGATTCCTTGAGGAATTCATTCTGGCCTCCGATGCAGAACCTGACCGGGTGGTGTTCCTGACGCTGTGGACGCGCCACGAGCATGCGGAGTGGTTCTACCGTCACCACTACCGCAAACTGTGGCGGAAGCTGGAGCCCTTGCTGGAATTCGAGCCTGTTATCCGTACCTTCAACGTGGAAAACGGGCAGGCACCCGCGGGACGAACCGGCCGGCCCGCGGGCACCCGAGCCCGCTCCGCCTGAGTGCGCGCAGCGTTTAGAATCTGATTCATGTCCGACCTCCTCTCCCGCTTAAATGAAGAAGTAGTGGCCTGCCGGCGCTGTCCTCGGCTGGTGGCCTATCGCGAGCAGGTGGCGCGCGAGAAGCGGCGCGCCTACCGCGATTGCGAATACTGGGGAAAGCCGGTGCCTGGGTTCGGCGATCCCGAAGCGCGCGTGCTCATCCTGGGCCTGGCGCCGGGCGCGCACGGCTCCAACCGCACTGGGCGGCCTTTTACCGGAGATTCCTCGGGGAATTTCATGTACCCGGTGCTGCACCGCACCGGCTTCGCCTCCCAGCCCGGAGCAACGCACTGCAACGATGGATTGCGGTTGAAAGACGCCTACATCACCGCCGCGGTGCGTTGCGCGCCCCCGCAGAACAAGCCGCTGCCGGAGGAGATTGCCAACTGCGCTCGATTTCTGGACCAGGAGATTGGGCTGCTCAAGAACGTGCGCGTGGTGGTAGCCCTGGGGCGAATCGGGTTCGACGCTTACCTGAACTACCTGAGACGGCAAGGCCTGCTTAAGAGCAAAAAGGATTTTAGGTTCGGGCACGGCGTCCAGTATGAAACGCCGGACGGGCGCATCCTGCTGGTCTCCTATCACCCTTCTAACCAGAACACACAGACGGGAAAGCTGACGGAAGAGATGTTCAGAAAAATCTTCCGGCGGGCCGCGCGCCTGCTCGACAAAAGCTCCACGCAGAGAACGCAGAGTCATTCAGCCGCTGCCAAAGCCTGAGCCACGCGTTTTCGGTTGCGCAGCGTGGGTAGAGACCTATCTTGTTTACGTGTTCGCGATGGCAATCGCGGGCGGGGCGCCTGGGCCACAAAGAAGCGGGGTAGAGCCGTAACTTGTGACGGCTCCCGGAGACGTTGCAAGCAACCTCTCTACCGACAAGCAGTGGCTTCTTCAAGCTGTAAGTGCTCAGTGACCTCGGCGTTAAGGGTTCTGGTCGAAGCCGACGAAGACGGGTTCGGGGGAGAGGCTGACGTCAAAGGTGTCAGCTACGCGCTGCTGAATCTCGTTTTTCAGGGCAAGGACGTCGTTGGCAGTGGCGTCGCCACGGTTCACGATGGCCAGCGCGTGCTTGCGCGAGATGCCCACCCGCCCCTGGGTGTAGCCCTTGGAAAATCCGGAATGTTCCACCAGCCAGGCGGCCGAAACCTTGTGCCGGGCGCTTAGCGCGGGATAACTGGGAACCTGCAGGCCCAGTGCAGCAGCGCGTTGGCTGAGTTGCTGGTGTTGCGATTCAGTAAGCACGGGATTCTTGAAGAAGGAGCCGGCGCTGCGGCAATCCTCGTCGCCGGGCACGATGAGCATGGCTTTGCCGGCTCGGATATGGCGCACCGCCTCCCGTACTTCGGCCAGGCTGGGTGCACCCGTGCGGCCGGCAAAATATTTCTTCAGGTCGGCGTATTGGAGCCGCGGCTCGCCCGCGGGAGTGAGCGCAAAAGTGACGCGCAGAATGATGTAGCGGCCGCGCTCGCTGGTGTTGAAGATGCTGGTGCGGTAGGCGAAGCCGCAGGCCGGATTGCAAAGCTCGCGCAGATGGCCATCCTTCAGGTCAATGGCCTGCACGCTTTCGACGACCTCTGAGACTTCCTGGCCATAGGCGCCCACATTCTGCACCGGCGTCCCGCCCACGCTGCCGGGAATGCCGCTGAGGCACTCGATGCCGGCGCAGTCGCGGGCTACGGCGCGAGCCACAAACCGGTCCCACTCCTCGCCTGCTCCGACGTCGAGAATGAGTTTGTCGCCTTCCTCGCGCTCTTCCAGACCGCTGATGCGAATGCGCAGCACCAAGCCGGGCCAGCCCGAGTCGGAAACCACCAGGTTGCTTCCCCCGCCCAGCACAAATAGAGGGAGGCCGTGCTCACCGGCGTAATGGACCGCGCGGCGGACATCCTCAGCAGAGACCGCCTCCGCGAAAAAACGCGCGGGACCGCCCACTCCCAGGGTAGT
>DATJFA010000265.1:0-3697 GCA_035496015.1 Terriglobales bacterium
CGCCTCCGCCACCTCCAGCGCCGGATCCGCCGCCCTTCGCTCCCAGTCCACCCGGCTGACCCCCTCTGCCTGCACCGGCCGCCATCTGCTGACTTGGCGGATATTCAATCTTGATGAGCTGCAGGGTATCGCCGCCGGCCAGCTTGAAAGCGAGCATAGCTGGGTTGGCGGCGTCATCGAGCACATAAAAATCGTTGGCGTTGCCGTTAGTTTTGCACTGGGCATGAATCGCGGGCAGATTCACGCGCTGGTTGTTGAGCAGAACCGGGAAGGCATTCACTCCGCCCACACGCTGCAGCGTGCAATGCTCGTGGCCCATTTGCACCGAATCCTGGCCGGCACCGGAGTTTCCGCCGGAGTCGCCGGTCATCTGCCCGAAACCGCCCAACAGAGCTCCCACCATCCCCTTCAACCCGCCGGAGCGAAATTTGAAGTCGCTCTCGCCCCGGCTCTTCAGTTCGGTGAAAACTTCGGAGGAGAAACTTATGGCCGTCGTGCCGGGATAGCTCTCCGGCAGGCTGGGACCGAACCACTCCATCAGTTCGTGAGCGTTGCGCATATCCTCGCTGCGGATGGTACGCGAGCCCTGCACCGTACCCGCAGCCTGCGGAGCACCTTTGGGCTGGCCCAGGCTGGCCAACGGATTGGGAACGTTATCGGCGCTCACCCGCACGCGCACTCCATTGGCATCCGCGCTCAGAATCTTGGCAATGGATTCGTAATCGCCGCCAAACTGGTTGCAGGCAGTCACAAACGCCATGCCTGGTCGGAGAGCAATGCTCGCCGGGGCGCCCGCTCCCGCCGCCGGGGTCCAGGCGGGAAACGCCAGCGGTGGCGAGGGCTTGCTGGCCGTTGAGGCGCCCGAACCCACACCCACCGCCCCGGCCAGTTTTCCCAGGTCGCCGGCGTTGTAAGCCTGCTGAATTTCATTCACCTTCTTCTTGGCGCGATAGGCGATGTAGAGGCAGCTTCCCATCGAAACCAGCACGATCAGCAGCACGCCGATCAGAAAAGCCCAGAGCAGTTTGACAATGACACTGCTTCCCGTGGTGCCGGCCGGCGAAGCAGTGGCAGGCGCGGACGCGGCAACCGGCGCGGTGACTGGCGCTGCTGCCGCCGCTGCCGATGGCGATGCGGCCGAGTGGCTCACCTGCGTGCCACAGCCAGAGCAGAACTGCGCGCCCGGAGAGAGCGGTACTCCACAATTGATGCAGAATGCGGCCATGGTCTTGCTCCTCGGAAATCCCGCCTAGACGTCGCAGGACTTGGTGGGAGGCACCACAATTTTCTTTTCCTGGCGAAACACGTCCTTCGATACCTTGCCCTTATCTTTCCCCAGCAGGGTGGCATTGGCGCCCACCGAGATGGTGCTGATCAGCATGGCTTTCTGGCAGGGAATCAGGGAGCCGGCGCCGGCGGCGATGGTGGAAGTGGAAATCACCAGTTGCGCGTAAGCCGCACCCGTGGTCTTGAGCTTGTCGGAAACCGTGTCGTTCAGGAACTTGCCCAGCGGCGAACTCTTCACCAGGTTCAGCGCCGCATCGGCTACCGTGCTGGGCACAAACTGCTTCACCACCTGAAACACCGTGTCGGTGCCCAGTTTCAGCTCGATGCGCGGCATAGCCACTGCGGCCACAAACCCTACTGGCGCAATCGGGGCGAGAGAGAAGTTGTCCACGATGGAACCGTCGCCGCCCGCCTGCCCATCCTGCTCTACGTTGCCTTCCTTAAAGCTGAAGCCTTGTACCCCGTTGTACTCCACCCTGAAGCGCCCACGCGCCACTTCGCCGCCGCCGGTAAACGCGGGATGGATGAGTAGGGCCTCGCTCACCTCCAGGGAAAACGGCAGCCCACCGATGGGCATGGGAATGGAGAACGAAGAAGGCAGCTTGATGCGCTGCTCGGCCGCTTCCACGCCCTTCTCGTTCTTGGCCGCCTGCCAGCCGAAGTTCACCATGCCGTTCAGGTTCGTGTTTTTGAAATCGAAATACTTGAGCGAGCTGTCCTGCACCAGCATGGTGGCGGCCGTTTCGAAATTCTGCACGTAGCCGGAACCGTTCACCGTGATGACTACGCCGTTGTATTCCCGCGAGACCATAAGCTCCAGGTTCAGCTTGTCGGGTTGGGGATTGGCGGCGAGATTGTATTTCCAGCCGTCGGTCTCGCCCGATAAGCCGCCAGCGGCATAGACGGTGGGCTGCAGGGAACTGGCCAGGCGCTGGAAGCGGCTGCTGTCGCGGGGAATTGCAACACTCGCCCGTTGCTGTTGCCGGACCTGAGCGAATTTGATGGGCGCTGTCCACTGAATTTTGCCGTCTTTAATGACTTCGGGCAGGGTCGGGTCCTCGGTGACTACCACAATGTTGCCGTCCTGCTTCGTGACCACAGCCACCTTGCGCACGGCAAACCCCGGAATGAACAGGATGCTGCCCTGGGTAAGCCGCGCGGCCGCCGCATCGGAAGGATCAAATACCAGCGTAGTGTTGTCCGTGCTGACGCTGCGAATGGACTTGCGAAAGTCCTCGCGCTCCATCCGCACCACGCGATCCGAATACGTGACTTGGAAAGTGTTACCCGGCAGGCTGGCCAGATCAGGCCCGAGTTCGAGCGCCGTGGCCGGAACCGGCCGCGCCGAGGTAACCGCCGCCTGGCGACGCGAACAACCGCTCAGGCAGAGCAAACAAACGGGTAAGATGACCGCAACCCACCGGGTACGACAACCCATGTTTATCTCCGTTCAGGGTCAGGACCCGATGCGCGTCTAGCGGCACATCTTATTCATTAAGAAGCAATTTTCCAGGCTAGAAGCGGCGCACGAGGCGTAGACCACACCCCAAGAATGGGCGTCATCTTAGCAGGCCCTGGGCGGGAGTCAAGAACTGGGAAGGGCCGGGCTTGCCGGCGGGAGCAGCAGCGCAAATTGCGCGCTTTGATTGTTAGAATTCCTGTGTGCAGACTTTGAAAGAGATCGTGCGCTGTCCCCAATGTGGCGGCAACGACGTCATCTACTCCTGCGAGCCCAAGTGCTGCTTCAACCATGTTTGCGCCGACTGCCGCAGCACCTTCGAACTCAACACGCAGAAAACCGGCCGCTTTGACCACGAAACCGCGATCAGTGCGGAGGAGCCGCAATCGGGCGAGCCCACCACCGCTTGCGCCGCGTGTGAAAGCCTGAGGGTCGCAGTCCTGAGCAACGGCGCCGGCGAGACTTTGCTCGTATGCGCCAACTGCCGCGCGGTTTCCAGGCTGGTGGTGGAGGAGTTTGTGCCGGGGTTCGCGGAATAATCGTAGCGCCGGCGTCTCGCCGGCTGTCAGCCGGTTCCCCACCCGCCTCAAGGGCCGCCGGGACGGCGAAGGAGAGAAAACTGAAGTGTAAAGTGTGAGAACGCTGTTTACATCAATGACTACATGAATGCGCTACACTGAGCAGCCATGAAGGACAGTGACAGATGGCGGGAGTATCGAAGGAGGCGAAATCTGAGCCTGTTTGCGCTACTCGGTTACGTGCCGTTCATTGGCATGTTTGCCATAGTGACGATTCGGCTGTTCGAAACTACTACACCAGCCTTTGTGGCCGCGTTCGTATGGATGGCTTTCGCTGTTGTTGTAGGAAATTGGTTCGTCAGATTCCGCTGTCCGCGTTGTGGCAAGCCATTCTTCGCAAAATCGTGGGGCTACAATACATTCGCCCGTAAAT
>DATJFA010000266.1:0-4159 GCA_035496015.1 Terriglobales bacterium
CTGCTGCCGCGCCATGTGCGTCATCAGCACCAGCCCGTAATCCGTCAGCTTCCCTAACCTGATCATGTGGCTAGCTCCTTGCGGCCGCTTCGCCCCTCTATTGCTTAGACTCTAAACTAGACCGAATCGGTACACTAAAAATAGGACCCTTTTAGTACAGTATGATTTTAGCAGCCTAGTGGGGTGGCTGCAACAGCCCGGCCAGCGAATAGCGCCTATTTCACATTGAATCTAAGGGATTTAGAGCTGGTCGGCTGAGCCCTACTTTCGTGACTGTCATCCCGAGCGAGGGCGAAGGCCCGAGTCGAGGGACCCCAATAATGTGAGCAGGGTGGCTTCCGCCGTTTGAGGGAATTCTTACATTTTCCCGTTCGGCAGTAACTCCTTGAACAGTTCGGGCAGGTCCATGAACCTGAAGGTCCTTCGCTTTAGCCTACCGCCCCAAACGCCAGCCCTAAGCTGTAGGTCACGGCTGCCTCGATGATGCCCACTACCGTCATCTCCAGCCCCGACGACCACCATGAACGAGAGGTGATCAGCGACTTCGACGCGCCCACCAGGAAATGCGCGGCGATGCTGACCGCGAACGCAATCGCCACTGCTTCGAATCCGCCGACAAAGAAAAACGGAATGATGGGAATAAAAGCGCCCACGGCGGTCGATATTGCCGCCGATCCCGACGACACCCAGGGGTTGGGGAAGTGGTGCTCGGAAAGCCCCAGTTCCTGCTGCGCCATGGCTTGCAACATCTGCTCCGGATTTTCGGCCAGCCGCTCCGCCATGCGTTGCGATTCTTCCTCGCTGAAGCCCTGCAACTGGTAAAACAGCGCCATCTCTTCCTTTTCTTCCTCCGGATTTTCTTCTACCTCTTCGCGCTCGCGGCCGATTTCCGCCTCATACACCTCGCGCTCGCTCTTCACCGCCAGGTAAGCGCCAGCGCCCATGGAAAGTGCGGAAGCGATCATTCCCGCCAGTCCGGCGATGAGCACGTAATGCCGCTGATTATCGGTGGCGCCGGCCACGCCGGAAACGATGCCAAACACCGCACCCAGCCCGTCATTCACACCATAGATCGCATCTGCCACCCAGCTGCCGCCGCGCCCATGCCAGCGTTCCCGCTTCAGAATGGTGTCCAGCACGCTACGCGGCCCCAGCACCGGCACCATGGACTGCAGCGCGCGCCGATGGGCCTTTTCCTCCAGCGCTATGCCACCCAGAATCTCCTTAACCTCCTTGTCGGCGCCCAAGGCCCGGTCCCGCTGCGCCGAGTAGCGGGCGCTGTCGCGTTCTTCCGCTGCCTCCATGCGGCGAATGGCGGCCGCCGTCCCCGCCTGACGGCTGAACCAGCGGCCCAGGCGCTGCCGCCAGTGGTCCTCGCGGCTGGGCTCAATGCCGTGCTCCTGCAGTTTCTTCTGCCAGCGCGCCGCATGGCGCTCTTCGGCTTCGGCCATGCGCACCAGCACCGCCTTGCGCCTCTCGTCGCGCTCCTGCTCCGCCAATTCTCGGTACATGCGCGCGCTCTGCACTTCCGCCCGCCAGTTCTGCTGCAACGCCTCAATTACTTCCCGTTCTGCCGGTGGCTGTGGCATGCTTGCTATTCTAAACAGGGTTGGTACCATGCAAGCGCACAGAAATTGGGTTTAAGCGGAACACAGCGGTGGGTGGATCTCACCCGCGAATTAAGCGCTTCGCTGTCGAGGAGAAACGCTCATGAGCCCGGAAAACGCTTCTCCTGGTTCGGCCCCTGCCGGAGCGCCCGCCAGCGCCTGCTTCGGCTACGCTCCCGGCACCTGGCCGGCGGTGGTTTCGCCGTGCTGCTCCGACCAGGCCGATGACCGCCATAGCGAATGCACCCTGCCTGGGTGTACCTGCGCCTGCCACGACTCGTCTGCCGCCTAGCCCGCCGCGTGCTTGAACCGTAAGGTCACGCCTGCGCATCTCACAAGTTAGAACTCATTTCTTAAGGGTGAACTTTGGGCTGTGGAACCGGAGAACTTTCTCAATCGAGTGCTGCTGGTAGCCGATAATCCCACCGCCGGCGCCATCATCCGCGAGCAGTTGTCTGTCGCGGGCTATGATGTACACTGGGCCAGGAATCGGGTGGAAGCCGGCGTGCTTTGGCAACCCAGCTACTATGACGTGGTGTTGCTGGACCTGCGCCGAGACCCCGGCGAGGGCGAAGATTTCGCCCGCCGCATCAAGGCTACCGACCCCGGGCAGCGGACCATATTTCTCGAAGGGAGGGACGGCACCAAAGAAGCCGCCTGAGTGGCCACTTCTGCCGCCGCTTTATGCCTCTGGATGAGAGTAAGTTCTACCGGGCCACGGTTCTGGAGTGCAAGGCCTTCGCCCCTGACCTGTGGTCGGCGCGCATCGCCCCTGGCGGCCCCTTCGACTTCACTCCCGGCCAGTACGCCACTTTAGGCGTGCAGGGCCCTTTGCGCCTGGTAGAGCGCGCTTACTCCATCGTTTCTTCGCCCTACGAGGAGCAGCTTGAGTTTTTCTTTGAGCTGGTTCCTCCCGGCGAACTCACCCCCCTGCTCCATACCCTCAAGCCCGGCGACCAGCTCAGCATGCGCAAGTCGCCCAAGGGCCGGTTCGTGCTCGACTCCGCCCGCGGTCCACGCAATCACTTCCTGGTATGCACGGTAACTGGCATCGCCCCCTTCGTCAGCTACATCCGCACCCTGCAGCGCGATTGGAAGCAGGGCAAGTTCCCCGATGGCCACAAGCTTTACCTGCTCAATGGCGCCAGCCGCTCCTGGGAATTCGGATACTACGATGAAATCGGCAAGGTGGCCGCCGAAGTTCCCTGGCTCAAATATGTGGCCACTGTCAGCCGTCCCTGGGAAGACAACGGTTGGAAGGGCGAGCGCGGCCGCGTGGACGAACTCATCCGCAAATACTCCGACCTGTGGGGCCTGGCTTCCGAAAACACCACAGCCTACCTCTGCGGCCATCCCCAGATGATCGAGAACGGCAAAGGCATCCTGCAGCGCGTCGGCTTCAGCAAAGACAACATGAAAGAAGAGATTTACTGGATCCCGGCTAAAGCCGCCAAAACCTCCTAGACAACCAGCGCCCCTCACATGTTGTCACCTGAGTGTCAGCGAAGGACCTGCTTTTCCTGCGCACACCCACCTGTGACCCCGGTTACTGAGCCCCTCCTCTCCTGTGCGCGAACATTAGACTTCAGCTTCAAAAAGGAGATGAGCTATGTCCACCGTATTGGCAGATAAGCGGGCTGATCTGGCCGGCCCCGGCATTGGCGACTATCGCGAACTGGAGAAGGTGCTCCCCAACGACTACACCTCCCTCCTCGACCGCAAGCAGACCCAGCAGGCCATATTCGCGATCAAGCGCTACATCGAGGAGAACCTCTGCCGCGAGCTCAACCTGATGATGGTCACTGTCCCCCTGCTGGTGGACGTGGAGAGCGGCGTCAATGATCTGCTCGACCGCGATGGTTCCCGCACCCCCATTTCTTTCCACATCTCCAACGACCGCGAGCAGCATCCGGTTGACGCGCAGATCGTCCAGGCCGCCACCAAGTGGAAGCGGATGGCCCTGCGCCAGTTCAATATGGGCGTCGGTGAAGGCCTGTGCACCGATATGCGCGCCGTGCGCAAGGATTACTTCCTCGACCACGATCACAGCGTCTATGTGGACCAATGGGATTGGGAGCGCGTGATCACGCCTGAGCAGCGCAACCTGGAATTCCTCAGGGAAGTAGTCAATAAAATCTGGCAAGTGCTGGTCGGCGCTGAGCGTTATGCTCAGGAGTTATTTCCTCAGCTCAGGTCCAGCAAATACCCCAATTTGCCGGAAAGGCTCACCTTCCTGCACGCCGAAGAAATTCTCGACATGTACCCGGACCTGCCCCGTAAGCAGCGCGAGACCCAGGTGCTGCAGCAGTATCCCGCCATCTTCATTATCGGCATCGGCTGGCCCCTGGCGGACGGCTATCCGCACGAGAACCGCGCTGCCGACTACGACGACTGGGTCACCGAAACCCGCTCCCAGGACGGCCGCCCCATGCACGGCCTGAATGGCGACATCCTGGTGTGGAACCCGGTCACGCGCCGCCGCCATGAGCTCACCTCCATGGGCATCCGCGTAAATGCCGACACGCTGCGCAAGCAGCTCAGCATGTCAGGTC
>DATJFA010000267.1:0-5858 GCA_035496015.1 Terriglobales bacterium
ACGAAACGCACGCGCAATCGAGGAACAATTATGTCCACCATTTTCGAAGCGCCTGCCGCCATATCCGATTCTGCCCGCCGGCCTCTGGTCGCTGAGCAATGCGCCCTGGTCGTGGTGGACATCCAGGAAAAGCTCCTGCCCCCCATCTTCGAAAAAGAGCGCCTGGTCCGAAATTCGCAGCTCCTCATCCGGCTGGCCAAGATCCTCCGCCTTCCCACTCTGGTGACCACCCAATACTGCAAAGGCCTGGGCAACGTGGTTCCGGAGATTGCCTCCCTGATTCCCGGCGCCAAGCCCATGGACAAGCTGGAATTCTCCTGCTTCGGCAGCGAACCATTCACCGCCGCCCTGAAATCCCTGCCCGGCCGCCGCAACACAGTCCTGCTCTGCGGCATGGAAACTCACATCTGCGTGATGCAGACCGCATTGGGCGCTCTGGAGCACGGCTACCACGTGCACGTCGCCTCCGACGCGGTCAGCTCCCGCAGCGAGTGGAACTGGAAAATCGGCCTGCAGCGCATGCGCGATGCCGGCGCCGTTATCTCCTCCACTGAGATGATGATGTACGAGCTGCTGCGTTCCTCCGGCACTCCCGCGTTCAAGGAGCTTCTGCCTTTCCTGAAATCCTGAATGCCATGCTGCGCGACCGCAACCTGATCCCGCTCTCACATCAGCACCAGCACGCGCTCGCCTTATGTGTGCAGGTTGACCGTTCGCTCCAGGCCGGTACTGCGGATGTGGAAGCCCTGCAGGCGCAAATCCGCACCATGTTCAACCTGGAGATCCGCGGGCACTTTGCCGCCGAAGAGGAGGCGCTTTTTCCGGAAGCCGCGGCCTTTGCCGAACTCAAGCCGCTGGTGGATCGCTTGCTTGGTGAGCACGTAAGCTTGCGCGATTATTTTGCCCGGGCGGAACGCCGCGAACTGACTGCCGCAACTCTGCGCGAGTTCGCTCAGCTCCTTTCCGCCCATATCAGGAGAGAGGAACGCGAACTGTTTGAAGCCTGCCAGCGGCTTTTTCCCGCGGAAAAGCTTGCCGCTGTGGGCGCCGCCCTCGACACCGCGCTCCATCGCACAACGTGATCTGAGTTTTCACTCCATTTTTCGCGAATGTCATCCTGAGCGCGGAGTCATGGGTGACAGGTTTTACTGAGGGTTTGGGCGATACACCCAACTTGGCTTCATCGCGGGGTGGGCAGCCTCGTCACCGGCCATCACCGGCACGGCATTGGCCTGTGCGACAGCCGCCGCAACCACGTCATGGCAAGGCGCCAGCGAGCAGGCCGGGTCTGTAGCGGCGGCATCTCCGGCCAGCAGCAGCGCCTGGCAGCGGCAGCCGCCGAAATCTTGAGAGCGCCGCTCGCAGCTGCGGCAAGGCTCCGGCATCCAGCCTTCTCCGCGGAAGCGCTGGAAAGCTTCCGACTCCTCCCAGATCCAGCGCAGCGGTCTGGCTGTAACGTTGTCGAAGCGCATTCCGGGAATCACGCCCGCGGCATGGCAGGGCATGGCTTCACCCGCGGGATTGATCAGCATCAGCTTGCGTCCCCAGCCTCCCATGCAGGGCTTGGGATATTTGCCGTAATAGTCAGGCACGACGAAATCAATGCGCATGCGGCCCTTCAGCCGCTCCTGCGCGGCTTTGATCATGGCCAGCGACTCCGAGAGTTGCCGCTCGCTGGGCAGGAGTGCGGCGCGATTTTCCAGCGCCCAGCCGTAGTACTGCACGTTGGCAATTTCCAGCTTGTCGGCCTGTAGCTCTTCCGCCAGCGCGATCATTTGCGGCAACCGCGCCAGGTTTTGCCGGTGTACCACCACATTGATGGTGAAAGCTACATTGTGCTGGCGAATACGTTTTGCCAGGGCAAGCTTGTGGGCATGCGCGCGGGCGCCGGCGATTTCATCGGCTCCCGCCTCATTCACATCCTGAAAACTGAGCTGGATGTGGTCAACGCCCGCGGCTACCAGCTTCTGCAGACGGTCCTCATTAAGCCCAATTCCCGAGGTGATGAGATTGATATAGAGTCCGGCTTGGCGCGCTGCCGCTGCCACGTCCATCAGGTCGGCGCGGGCCAGGGGTTCGCCGCCGGTGAAATCGGCCTGGATCACGCCCAGCGACGCGGCCTGGCGAAACACCTCGCTCCATTGCGCGGTCGTGAGTTCCCCCGCGCGCGCTGTCATCTGCAAGGGATTGGAGCAGTACACGCAGTGCAGCGGGCAGCGGTGGGTAAGTTCGGCGATGAGTGCCAGCGGCCCGGTCATTCGTAATCCACAACCCGCCGCTCCTGCAGGCGTTCCAGAAACACGGCGGTATCCTCAGCGACGCGGTCGGGGGCGGCAGCGCCAAATTCGCCCTGCAGCGTGCTCACGATTTCCGCGAAGGTATGCTGGCCATCGCACTGCCGCAGGATTTTCAGGCCCGGCGGATTCAGCCGCATGGCGCCTTCGGGCATCAGCAAGGTGGACTCCTGCCCCGCCTGCTCGCTGATTCGGCAGCCGCGTGCCAGTCTGGGGCGCGAAGCAGGCGCGGGGCGGCTCACTTCGACTCCGACAGCCGGAACGCACCAGGAGGCGGCCAGCCCGGCTGCACATAAGCGAAGTACAGCGCGTCCAATTGCGCCCATAAAATGTCGCACTTGGCGCGCAGCGCGCCGCAGGCGAGTTCCTGCTGCCCGCGGCTTGCGGCGTGCCGTGTCACCCAGTCCAGAGCAAAGCCCGCGTCGGCGGGCGCCTGCGACAGCCGCGCCTGGAAATAGTCTAGCCCGCCGCTCAGCCAGGGATAGTGCTTGCGCAACGCGTCCATGCGCAGCGCGATCAGCGTACCGGAGAACAGCTCGGTGAGCGACGAAGCTACCGCCTCAAGAAAAGTGCGCTCGCTCACCAGACGCAGATAGGCGTCAACCGCGTACCTGGTGGCGGGCAAAACTTCCGCCGCGCTTTCCACGCGCCCGCGTTCCAGCCCGGTAGCCTCCGCCAGCTTGATCCACTTTTCGATTCCGCCAATGCGCCCTTCTTCTCCGTCATGGTCCAGAATGCGCTTGCGCCAGGCACGGCGAAAACCGGCGTCCTCGCTGCGCGCCAGGATGAGCGCATCTTTGATGGGAATCCGGCTCTGGTAGTAGTAGCGGTTCAGCGCCCACGCCTGCAGTTGCCCGCGCGTGAGCTTGCCTTCGTGCATCAGCAGGTGGAAGGGATGGCGATGGTGGTAGCGCTCCTCGCCAATCTGGCGCAGGCGCCCGACCAACTCATCTTGGCTCAGCAAAGGCGCGGCAGCAGGGCTGCTCACAGCTCGAACTCCCATCTGTCTTCGGCAATTTCCCAGCCGGCGTTGCGCGCCTGGCGGTGCTGCGCGCTTTCCTCATCCAGCATGGGATTGGTGTTGTTGATGTGAATATATATTTTTCGCGGGCGTTTGAGCGAGGCCAACTGCTCCAGGCTGCCAGCCGGCCCGCCCACGGGCAGGTGGCCCATCTCGCGTGCGGTTAGCCCGCCGCCGCGTATCAATTGCAACTCATCGTCGGACCAGAAAGTGCCGTCCACGAACAGCAGATCGCACTCCTCCATCACCGCCCGCACTTCTTTGGTGATGGCCGGCAACGCGGGCGCGAAAACCATCTTTCCGCCTTGGCCTTCGAGCGCCAGGGCCAGCACTGCCTGGTCTTTTGCCAGTTGCCCCCGCTGGCTCTCGCTCACATACGCCGGGTACGACCCCGGCAGAGCAATGGCGCGGCAGCAGATAGCCGCGCCGGAGCTTTTCAATTCTAAAACGGCCCCCGGCCGAATCTGGGTCCAGGTTACCTGTCCCGGCACGCGCTCCAGCAGGCGGAAGAAGCTGTTTTCCTGGCTCACAATTTGGCGGATGGCAGCGGTGGAAAAGATCTGTAGCGGCTGAAACTCGCGCAGCAACAGCAGCCCTAAGACGTTGTCCAGGTCGCCGCTGCTGAGCACAATGCCGGCGATGGGACTCTGCCGCGCTCCGCCCAGGGGGTGCAGCTCGGGCGTGGCTTCAATTTGCGCGCGCAGGTCAGGGGAAGCGTTCAGCAGGAACCAGGCTTGGCCATCGGCGCTGACCGCCAGTTGTGCCTGGCTGCGGGCTTTGCCGCGCAGGCTGCCCCGGCGCAGGCGCTGGCAGTTCACACACCCGCAATTCCACTGCGGGAAACCTCCTCCCGCAGCAGAACCCAGCACCTTGATCCGCATGCGCGGATTATAGTTCGGCGTTTACGTAGGAATTGATCTCGCAGCTCAAGTTGATTTCTTCAAACGTCGGAGTTACCCATTCCATTTTTCAGCTCCAGGCTAAGGCAAATTTGAAGAAGGCTGTGGGAACAGCAACTTCGCAATGGCTTAGAGTATACCTGAGAAGCGCGAGGTTGTGGGCCCCGGAAATGGTTGTGGGACCTGCCTTTTAGCGTTTAGGATAGGGATGGTGTGCGCAAAACCCTGCGCTTCGGCGGCCCTCCCCAGCCGTCGGTGTGAACGCCAAGGCCCGCAGAATCATCATGGTAGACATTCATTGCCACATCATTCCTGAGGTTGACGACGGCGCTCCCTCCTGGGATGTGGCCCTGGAAATGTGCGAAATGGCGGCGCATGACGGCATTGAGCACATAGTAGCTACCCCGCACGCTGATTTCCAATACGCCTATAACCGTGAAGAACTTACCGCCCGCCTGGAGCGTCTGCAGCAGCTTTCCGGCGGTTCGCCCCGCCTGACCCTGGGCTGCGACTTTCACCTCTCCTACGACAACCTGGAAGACGCTTTCGCCCACCCCGAACGCTACACTATCGGCAACACCGGTTACCTGCTGGTCGAGTTCAGCAATTACTCCATTCCCCAGCAGATGACGGGCGCTCTGCTGCGCCTCCTGGAGATGGGTATTACGCCCGTGCTCACCCATCCGGAGCGCAATCCTCTGTTGCAGAACAACCCTGACCGTCTGCTGCCATGGATTGAGGCCGGCTGCCTGGTGCAGGTCACGGCTAATTCGCTGACTGGCTTTTGGGGCGAGCAGGCGAGGCGCAGCGCTCGTTTGCTGCTCGATCAGCAGATGGTACACGTGCTGGCTACCGATGCCCACGACAACCGCCGCCGTTTGCCCTTGCTCTCACCTGCGCGCCAGGCAGTTGCAAGTTGGCACGGAGAGGAGCGGGCCCGCATGCTGGTGCAGGACAATCCCCTCGCCATCGTTTCCGGAGAGAAAATTCGCGCCTCCTCAGCCCACGCCGGCAAGTGAACAGCCCCAAGCTCGCGAAATGCTCACTTCGTGGTGGTCAGCGAGGTCGGTGTAGCCGGCGTGGCGTAAGGGGACTGGGGAGCATTCCCCAGACTTCCGCTCGAACTGACTGACAGTTCCGACAGGTTGCCGGAAAGTCCATTTCCAGCAAAAACAAAGTTGCCGCCGACATCCGGAGCTACAAAAACCGGACCACGTCCCACGGGAACGGGAGATCCTGCGGCCACTGATGGAACTCCGCTCGCGCTCAGCGCAAACTTGGAAATAGTATTGGAACCTTGATTGGCCACATAGATGGATTCTCCCGAGGGCGCCCCCCCGACAGAAATGGGGCCGGTCCCTGCCGAGAAGGGAGAGCCGGAGACCGCAACCAGGCCTCCGTTGGAGCCGATAGAAAAGGCAGAAATCGTGTTGGAAAGCAGGTTAGTAACGTAGAGGAACTTTCCGGAGGCATCAATCGCAACCGAACTGGGATTGCTGCCGCCGGCGGCGAACGGCGACCCGGGCACGGCCTTCAAACCCCCGGTCGTGGTGTCAACCGAGAACGCGAAGACGACATTCGAGGCCGAATCCACCACGTAGAGCACATTAGAAGGAGAGATCGCGAGGGCAACCGGAGAAGTCC